>JAQGLF010000216.1 GCA_028293025.1 Alphaproteobacteria bacterium | reverse complement strand
GGCTTCTATATCTGGCACCGGATACGTGGGCTGAAGAAGATGGCCTGAAACGAAGTCGCCCGGGCCCGGCCCGGCGATTTCGGCGATTGCTCCCACAGCTTCATCCGGGTTCCGCGCCGGCCTTTGGCGCGGCCGGCGCGCAGATGCCCGACCGGTTGATGAGATCGGTCAGGTCGTTCACTGCCTTGGTCAGATACTGGACCTCGGTCTCGCGGAGCTGATCGAGCTTCTGGTGGAGCAGCTCGATCTCGAGCTCGGCCTTGATGTTGATCTTGTAATCGTCCTGCGCGTGGCGCCGGTCGACGTCCGCCTGGCGGTTCTGGCTCATCATGATGAAGGGGGCGGCATAGGCCGCCTGGAAGGACAGAGCGAGGTTGAGGAGGATGAAGGGATAGGGATCCCAATGCCGGATCCAGGCGACGACGTTGAGCAGGATCCAGAAGGCCAGGATGGTCGTCTGGATGATGATGAACGGCCAGGAGCCCATCGTCGCGGCGACCGCGTCGGCGATCGTCTGGCCGGCGGTGGGCGGGGGGCCGTGCGGCTCCGCGCGCTGCCGGCGCCGGGCGGCGCGGAGCCGCTTCAGCAGCCGCGCATCCTCCTCGCCGAACCCGTGCTTGCCGTTTTCCTCGTCCGGCATATGCCCTCCCATTCTCTTTTATCCAGTGGCGATCGCGGCGGCGGTTGGCGGCCGTGGCCTCGTCAATATTCTCCGGGCAGCGGAAAGCGGGAGGGCGGCGCCATGTCGAGCCCCAGGCTTTGCGCCAGCGCCGCGGAAATATGGCTGCGCAACGCAATGTCCGAGATCGCATAGCCCCAGTTGATCAGCCGGTCCTGCTGGTCCCGCGTCAGGCTTGCGAGCCGCGTTGGGATGGCGGCGAGCGCGGCCGGATCGCGCCCGTGCGTCCCGAGCGGGTCGGCGGGGGCGGGGTAGCGGGCGGCGTCGCTCCGCACGCCCCAATAGCAGCCCTGCTTCGCGCCGCTGTCGTAGCGCTCGATCAGGGCGCGTTTCCTGAGACTGCGCACCTGGTTGTCGATCGTCTGCAGGACCCGCACCGCATGGCGCGGCCAATCGTGGTGCGGCGCCGGCTCGGGGTCGATCTTGCGGCCGCCGTCGCTGACCAGCTGGATGGGATAGGATTTGATCGTCTCGAGCCCGAGATTGTCGTAGACGCCGCCGTCGCTGAGCACCGCCGTCTTCGTATAGGGCGGCACGTGCAGGTCCGCGCCCTCGAGCGGCAGCATCGGCTGGTCGATGTGGAGCGTGGCCGGCGAGAGGATCGGCGGGAAGGCCGAGGAGGCTGCCACCGCCTGGGCGAGCGGGACTCGTGGGGACGCGACCATCCCGACCCGGTAATCGGCCATGTAGGTCCTGGAGAAGCGCCACAGCGCGGAGGTCTGGATGTTGGTGGCGTTGATAACGAAGCGCGGCGCTCCGGCGGCCTCGTCCGGGAGGGCCTGCAGCGTCGCCCCGTGGAACAGCACGCGGTCATAGGCGTCGGCGACGCGGTGGCTGATATCGCCGGGGAGGAGGACGCCGCGGATCACCGCGCTGGTGTCGACGCCGGTATCCGCCATCTTGCGGACCTCGTCGACGAGCAGGCCGAAATTCGCGGCTCGGCCCGCGCTGAAGCCGAGCGCGTTCCAGTGGAGACCGAGCACCGCGGAGGTGATGGAGCCGCCCGACACGCTCGAAATCCGCCGCAACCGGCCGAGCAGCCCGATTTCGTTCAACCGCCACAGCGCTCCGACATGGAACATCATCGCCCGGTAGCCGCCGCCGGACAGCGCCAGTGCCGCGCCTTCCCCCGGGCGGCCGTCGGCGTCCGGATCTGGTAGCGGCGCGACGGGCACGGAGGACGAAAGGCCGCTCATCGAGTACCACTCCCGCCGCAGGAACCGCGAGGGCGAACCTGTCACAACGGGCGCCGCTTGTCGACCGCGGCCAATCGGCGCCGCCCTTCACGCTTTCTTTGTCAATTTCAGCGACACTCCCCTGTCGGCACGCTTTACACCGCGAGGGAAAAACGCCGCTTGGTCAGGTTGTTCAAGCATTACGTCCCGCACACCATCCTCTTCCTGGGCGCGATCGACTTTTTCCTCCTGCTCGTGGCGGGGGAGGGGGGATGGCTGCTGCGCCTGTGGCAGATCGGCGGCAGCGTCGAAACCGACGCCTCGCGGCTGCCGCACCTGCTCGCCTTCGCGGTGACGGTGCAGCTGGTGATGGTCGGCGTCGGCGCCTATGGGGTCGATGCGCTCCGCTCGATGCGGATGGCGGCGGCGCGGCTGGTGGTGGCGGTGTCGCTCGCCCTCATCCTCCTCTCCTTCCTGTTCTTCCTGATGCCGGCGATCACCTTCTGGCGGTCGAACCTGCTCTACGCGATGCTGCTGGCGCTGGCGCTCGTCTTCACCGCCCATCTCCTGTTCGACCGGACGCTCGGCTCCGAAGGGTTGAAGCGGCGGGTGCTGGTGCTCGGCGCCGGCCCGCGCGCGGCGCGGATCGAGGCGCTGGCGAAGAAGCAGGGCGCGGGCTTCGCAATCGCCGGCTATGTCGGCATGAACGACGGCGGGGTCGGGGTGGCGGGCGCGGTCAATCGCGACGCGATCGCCAGCCTCACCGACCATGTCGTCCGGCTGCGCGCGAGCGAGGTCGTGCTGGCGCTCGAGGAAAGGCGCAACGCGCTGCCGCTCGCCGATTTGCTCCGGATCAAGACCATTGGCGTCTTCGTCAACGACATCTCCTCCTTCCTCGAACGGGAGACCGGCCGCGTCGATCTCGACAGCCTCAACCCGTCCTGGCTGATCTTCTCGGACGGCTTCTCGGCCGGTCGGCGGCTGTCGGCGGCGGGCAAGAGGCTGTTCGACATCGCGGTCAGCGGCTTCATCCTCCTCCTCTTCGCCCCGCTGATCCTGCTCACCGCTTTGCTGGTGAAGCTGGAGAGCGACGGGCCGGCCTTCTTCCGCCAGCGCCGGGTCGGGCTCTACGGCCAGCCTTTCGAGATATTGAAGATCCGATCGATGCGGCAGGATGCCGAGGTCGGCGGCAAGGCGGTCTGGGCGCAGAAGGACGATCCGCGGGTGACCCGCGTCGGCGCGGTGATCCGCAAGCTCCGGATCGACGAGCTGCCCCAGGCCTGGACGGTGCTGAAGGGCGAGATGAGCCTGGTCGGCCCGCGGCCCGAGCGGCCGCAATTCGTCTCCGATCTCGAAGCGAGGCTCCCGTTCTACGCCGAGCGCCACGTCGTGAAGCCGGGCATCACCGGCTGGGCTCAGATCAACTTTCCCTATGGCGCCTCGGTCGAGGACGCCCGCCAGAAGCTCGAATATGACCTTTATTACGCCAAGAATTACACGCCCTTCCTCGATCTCCTCATCCTGCTCCAGACGATGAGGGTCGTGTTGTGGCCGGAGGGCGCGCGATGATCGGCCTGATCGGTTTCTGGAGCCATGCGCTCGCGGCCGTGCTCTACGGCGCTTTGGCCTTGTGGCGGCTGCCGCGCTGGAATCAGGATTCCAGCAACCGACGCCTCACCGCCGCCTTCGCCATGACCTCGGCCTGGGCGATCTTCACCGCCTTCCTCGGTCCCTATTCGTCCGAATCGGGAGTCGCCGAGAGCGGCCGCAACATCGCCTTCCTCGCCTTCATGTACAGCCTGTCCCACACCGGTCTCGAGGACGACCGCCAGCGGGCGGTGAAGATCGTCTACACCGTGCTGGCGGCGGTGATCGGGCTTCAGCTCGTCATCGGCGGCGTCGCGCCCGAATTCATGCACGCGCGCCGGGTCTACGGTGCGCTCGAATCCGCGGGGCAGATGATCGGCCTCACCGTCGCCGCGGGCGCCCTGGTGCTGGTCCACAATGTCTACGGCCAGGCGGCACCGGACAGCCGCTCCAGCATCCGCCTGCCGATGCTCGCGCTGGCGGCGATGTGGGCCTACGACCTCCACGTCTACACCGTCGCCTATCTGACCCGCGCCAGCGTCGACGATCTGATGGCGATGCGCGGCGCGATCCTCGCCATGCTGGTGCCCCTGTTCGCGCTCGCCAGCCGCCGCGGCGGCCAATGGCGGATGCAGCTGTCGCGGGCGGCGACCTTCCAGTCGATCTCGGTGCTGGCGATCCTGTTCTACCTGATCCTGATGATGTCGGCGACGCGCGTCCTGGAGTTGGTCGGCGGCCATTGGGTGCGGATCGGCCAGATCGGCATCATGTTCGCGATGACCGTGGCGGCGCTGGTGTTCCTGCCCTCCGGGCGGATGCGGGCGCTGGCGCGGGTGCTGCTCGCCAAGCATCTGTTCGAGCATCGCTACGATTATCGCGAGGAATGGCTGCGCTTCGCCCGCACGATCGGCTCGGCCGGCGAAGGCGAGGCGCCGCTCGGCGAGCGCGTGATCAAGGCGATCGCCGACATGGCCGACGCGCCCGGCGGCCTGCTGTTCGTGCCGGACGATTACGGCCGGCTGGCTTTGTCCGCCGCCTGGAACTGGCGCGGCGCGGCGCCGGAGCCGTCGGGCGAGGCGGGGGCGTTCATCCGCTTCCTCGAAAGCAAGGGCTTCGTGCTCGATTTCGGCGGCATCCGCGGCGGCGTCGTCCGCAAGAATGGCGAGAGCGTCGCGGTGCCGGCCTGGCTGGAGGGGTTCGACGAAAGCTGGGCGGGCATTCCCCTCCTCCATAACGAGCGGCTGGTCGGCCTGGTCGTGGTGGCGCATCCGCCGGTCCGGCGGCCGCTCGATTGGGAGGATTTCGACCTGTTCCGCACCGCCGGCGTCCAGGCGGCGACCTGCCTCGCCGAGGCCCGTGGGCAGGAGGCGCTCGCCAATGCCCAGAGGTTCGACGAGTTCAACCGCCGCTTCGCCTTCATCATCCACGACGTCAAGAATCTGGTCAGCCAGTTGAGCCTGATCATCCGCAACGCCGAGCGGCACGCCGACAAGCCCGAATTCCGCGAGGACATGATCGCGACGCTGCACAGCTCGGTGAAGAAGATGAACGACCTCCTCGCCCGCCTCGGCCGGGGCAGCTCGAACGTCGAGGCGGAGCCGGTGCGGACGATCGCGGTCGGCCAGGCGGTCGCCGCGGTCGCCGAGATCAAGCGGCGGGTCCATCCGGTCGAGGTCGCTGGCGAGACGGGGCTGGCCGCGCTGGCCGATCCCTCGCGGCTCGAACAGGCGATGATGCATCTCGTCCAGAATGCGATCGACGCCAGCCCGCCGGACGCACCGGTGCGGATCCTTTGCGAGGCGCGCGGCGGCGAGGCAGCGATCGACATCGTCGACAGCGGCTGCGGCATGTCCGCCGACTTCGTCCGCAACCGCCTGTTCCAGCCCTTCGCCTCGACCAAGGAGATGGGTTTCGGCGTCGGCGCCTTCGAGGCGCGGGCGCTGATCGCGGCCATGGGCGGCCGCATCGAAGTCGAGAGCCGGGAAGGGGCGGGCACCCGCTTCACCCTCCTTTTACCGCGCGGTGAGAAAGACTCCGCGCCCAGCCAGCAACGGGATGCCGCATGAACGTGCACGTGAAGCCGAGACTGCTGATCGTCGAGGACGATGAGGGGCTGCAGCGCCAGCTGCGCTGGGCCTATGACGATTATGACGTGCTCGTCGCGTCGGACCGGGACGCGGCGGTCAATATGCTGCGCGCCGAGGAGCCGCCGGTGGTGACGCTCGACCTCGGCCTGCCGCCCGATCCGAACGGCGTCAGCGAGGGCTTCGCGACGCTCGAGACGATCCTGTCGCTGAAGCCGGAGACCAAGGTGATCGTCGCCTCCGGCCACAATGCGCGGGAGAGCGCGCTGCGGGCGATCGCGTCCGGCGCCTATGATTTCTACCAGAAGCCGGTGGACATCGACCAATTGGGCCTGATCGTCCGCCGCGCCTTCCAGCTCCACGGCATCGAGACCGAGAATCGGCGGCTCGAGGAAAAGGTCGGCGAGGAGCGGACCGTGCTCGGCACGATGGTCACCGCCGCGCCGGAGATGATGAAGGTCGCGCGGACGATCGAGCGCGTCGCCAATACCGGGGTCTCGGTGATGCTGCTCGGCGCCAGCGGCACCGGCAAGGAATTGCTGGCGCGCGGCCTCCACAAAGCGAGCCGCCGCGCCGCCGGCGGCTTCGTCGCGATCAACTGCGCGGCGATCCCTGAGAATCTGCTCGAGGCCGAATTGTTCGGCTACGAGAAAGGCGCCTTCACCGGCGCGATCAAGACCAACGAAGGCAAGATCGAGCTCGCCCATGGCGGCACCCTTTTTCTCGACGAGGTCGGTGACATCCCGCTTCCCCTCCAGGTGAAGTTGCTGCGCTTCCTCCAGGAGAGGGTGATCGAGCGGATCGGCGGCAGGAGGCCGATCCCGGTCGACACAAGGATCGTCTGCGCGACCCATCAGGACCTGCCCGAGATGATCAAGGCGGGGACCTTCCGCGAGGACCTTTACTACCGGCTCGCCGAGATCGTCGTGAAGATCCCGAGCCTCGCCGAGCGGCCGGGCGACGCCGCCTTGCTCGCCCGGCACTTCCTCCACCTTTTCGCCCGCGAGATGAGCCTGCCGATCAAGGGCTTCGCCCCGGGGGCGCTGGCGGCGATCGACGCCTGGGCGTGGCCGGGAAACGTCCGCGAGCTCGAGAACCGGGTGAAGCGCGCGGTGATCATGGCCGATTCCAAGCTGGTCGCGGCCGAGGATCTCGACCTCGAAGGCGAATCCGAGGAGGCGCTGCCGGTCAACCTCAAGGCGGCGCGGGAGCGGGCGGACCGGGGGGCGATCCGCAAGGCGCTGGCGCGGGCCGACAACAATATTTCGAGCGCTGCCAAATTGCTCGGGATCAGCCGGCCGACCCTCTACGATCTGATGAAGCAATACGAGCTGCAGCCGTGAGGGCGTGGCGGCTTCTCGCGCCGGCTTTGCTGCTGGCGGCCGCGGGCTGCGCCAACGCGCCGGGCCGGGGCTCGGCGCAGGAATCCTACCGGCGCGGCATCGAGGCCCTGCACACGGGCCAGCCGCGCACCGCCCGCATCGAATTGCTCAACGCGATCGCGGCAGCGCCGAATGACGGCCTGATCCGCATCGCCCAGGCCCGGGCCTATCTCGCGCTCGGCGACGGCGTCGCCGCGGAAGCGGAATTGCGCCGGGCGCGGGCGTTGGGCATTCCGGCCGCGGGGATCCACCATTTGATGGCCCATGCCTTCCTGCTCCAGCACCAGCCGGAGCGGGCGATCGACGAGGCGGCGCAGGCGCCGGCACCTTATGCCGGCTATGCCGGCCGCATCCGCGGCTTCGCCGCGATGGCGCTGGGCGACGTCCCGCAGGCGACCGAAGCGCTCAACGCGGCGCTCTGGGCGGCGCCGAAGGACGGCGGCGTGTGGACCGCGATCGCCCGCTTCCGCCGCACCACCGGCGAACTGGCGGGGGCGATCGACGCGGCCGACAAGGCCGTCGCCTTCGACCCCAAAAACGCCGAGGCGCTGGAGCTGCGCGGCGAGCTGACCCGCAGCCAATACGGCCTCGCCGCCGCTCTGCCCTGGTTCGACCGGGCGCTGCAAGTCGATCCGTCTAACCTGCCGGCGATGGTCGAGCGGGCGGCGACGCTCGGCGACATGGGCCGGGCGAAGGACATGCTGGCCGGCGCGCGGGCGATCCTCGCCATCGAGCCGAAGAATCCGAACGCCTGGCTGCTGCAGGCGGCGCTGGCGGCGCGGGCCGGCAAATACGATCTCGCCCGTTCGCTCTACCGCCGCACCGGCGGCACGCTCGACGACCAGCCGGCGGCCCTCCTCCTCGCCGCCGCGGTCGACCTCCAGACCGGTTATGCCGAGCAGGGGGTGAAAAGGCTGCAGACGCTGCTGGCCCTCCAGCCGGACAATGCGAAGGCGCGGCGGCTCCTCGCCTCCGGCCAGTGGCGGCTCGGCGACGCGGCCGGCGCCGCCGCGACCTTGCGGCCGCTGGCCGAACGGCCCGATGCCGATTCCTACGTGCTGACCCTGATGGGGCAGGCGTTGGCGAAGCAGGGCGACCGCGCCGGCGCGTCACCTTATTTCGCGAGGGCCGCGCAGCCGCGGTCGGGCGGCTCCCTGCTGAGCGGGCCGGTGGCCGACGACCAGCTCGCCGCATTGCGCGCCGCCGCCGCGGCGAACCCGCGGGAGGCCGGCACCCAGATCCAGCTGATCCGGGCCTTGCTCGGCCGCGGCGTCGGCGCGGAAGCGCTGGCGCGGGCGAGGAGGCTCGAGGCCGACAATCCCGGCGCTCCCGACGCCCATATGCTGGCGGGCGACGCGCTCGGCATCCAGGGGGATTGGCGCGGCGCCGCCGAGGCCTATCGCCGCGCCGCCGACATCTCCTTCACCGAGCCGGTGGCGCTGCGGCTGATCGAGGCCTTGCGTAATGCCGGGGACGGCGTGGGCACCGCGCGCGTGCTCGCGCTCTATCTCCGCCAGAATCCCGACAACCTCGCCGCCCTCAGCCTCGCCGGCAACGACTGGCTCGCCGCCGGCGACTGGACAAGGGCGATTGCTGCCTATGAGAGGGTGCGCGCCCGCATCGGCGACCGCGACGCGCTCCTGCTCAACAACCTCGCCTGGGCCTATTCTCAGCTGGGCGATTACGACCGGGCGCTGCCGCTCGCCGCGCGCGCCTGGTCGCTCGACCGCCGCAATCCCGCCACAGCCGACACTCTGGGCTGGCTGCTCTACAGGAGCGGCCGCGACCGCCTCCGCGGCCTCGCTCTGCTCGAACAGGCGGCCCGCGGCGCGCCCGCTGACCCGACGATCGGCCGCCACCTCGCCGCTGCCGGAGGTGGGCCGGCGCTCGCCGCCAATCGCCCTTCCCCTCCTGCTTCCTGAGCGTGGAGGCTCTTCGCGGCTGACGGCCGGGAGCATGCGCGCTATTCTGCGCCGATGGCCCGCCTTACCCTGCTGCTGCTCGCCTTGTTCGCCGC
>JAQGLF010000193.1 GCA_028293025.1 Alphaproteobacteria bacterium | reverse complement strand
GGCGGTTTCGGTCTGCGCGCGCATGCGTCCCGACAGGCTTTCGGGCGCCGACTCTTCCAATCCCGCGGTATCGATCACGGTAAAATCGAGATCGCCGAGGCTGCCCTCGCCTTCGCGCCGGTCGCGGGTCACGCCCGGCCGGTCGTCGACCAAAGCGAGCTTCCTGCCCACCAGTCGATTGAACAGGGTCGACTTGCCGACATTGGGGCGGCCGATAATGGCGACGGTGGGCAGGCGGGGCATGGCCGGCTGCCCTGCCGCCTCCCCCCGCCCGGGTCAACCGGCGCTTGAAACAGCCTGATCTAACGCCAGGCGGTCAGTTCGCCATTGTCATGGAGCAGGTAGAGCGTGTTGTTGACGACGATCGGCTCGAGCGAGATCGGCATCTTCGTGTCCTGCGTCGACTGGATGGCGCCGTCGGCGGCGGCGACACTGACCAGCTGGCCCGACGAATTGGCGACGATCAGCCGGCCGCCGGCGAGGATCGGGCCGACCCAGTTCACGTCGCCCTTCTTCTTCTTCACGTTCCGGAAGGCGGGCAGCTGCGTCATCCAGCGGATATGACCGGTGGTGCGCTGGATGCAGAGCAATTGTTCCTGATCGGTGACAGCGAAGATCCAGTCGCCGGCGACCCACGGGGTGGAAATGCCGGCGATGTTGATCTCCCAGACGCGCTGTCCGGTGATCAGCTCGATCGCGACCATCCGGCCGCCGGCGCCGATCGCATAGACGCGGCCCCCGTCGATGACCGGGCTGGCGTCGATATCGGACAAGGACGTGACGGTGGTCGAGATGCTGGTGCGGGCGAGCGCGTCCTGCCAAACGACCTGGCCGTTTTCGTAGCGGAAGGCGGTGAGCTCGCCGGAGGAGAAGCCGGCGACGACGGTCCCCTGCGCGGCGGCCGGCGCGGCGGCGCCGAGCACGCCGGCGATCTCGACCGCGCCCGAGCCGGTCCAGCGGGTCGCGCCGTTGGCGGGATTCAGCGCGAACATCTGATTGTCCTGGCTGATCACATAGACATTGTCGTTGGCGATGGTCGGCGCGCCGCGCAGCGGGCCGCCGGGACGGACGGTCCAGTAGATGCCGCCCTTGGCGGCATCGAGCGCCGCCGCATAGCCGGTGCCGTTGGCCGCATAGAGGCGGCCGTCGGCATAAGCGACGCCGCCGCCGAACAGGGTGCCGGGGCGCGAAGCCGCGCCGCGCACCTGCGTCTGCCAGATGGTGGCGCCGTTTTCCGGATTGATCGCGCGCACGACCGCGTCCGTGTCCATCGTGAAGATCTTGCCGTCGGCAAAGACCGGCGAGGCCGCGAGCTGCTCCTTCTTGCCGCTGCCCTGGCCGATGCTGACCCGCCAGGCTTGGCCGAGCGACGCGCCGAGGGCGAGATGGCCCATCGACTTCGGCGCATTGCCGCCGGGCTGCGTCCATTCCGTGTTGGCGACGGGCGCCGGCAGGATGACTGGCAGCGAAGCCAGAGCGGGATCGACCTCGACCGCCGCCTCGTTCGACAGCACCGAAATCCGTTCGCCGACCGTCGGCGTATTATGCTTCTTGCCCTTGTGCAGGACGCTGCAGCCGCCGAGCATGCTCATTGCGGCCAAGGCCAGAATCAGTCGCTTCATCGATTGCCTTCCTGAGTTGCGCCGGTCGCGGCCGTGTCCTGGACGGCGTCGACGCCGAGCGAGCCGGCCATCTGCAGCGCGCGGGAGCGGATCGAATCCGGGACCTTCTTGTCCTTGGCGATGGCGGCGAACAGCTTGCCCGCATCCTGCGGCCGATTGAGCTTCAGATAGGCGCCGGCGACCATCTCGCCCGCGCTTCCGAACCAGGGCGCGCCGGGCACCGCCAGCGGCTTCAGCCGGGCGATCACCTGCTGCGGCGGCAGCCGGTCGAACTGCAGCGCCGTCATCCGCACCAGAGCGGCGTCGCGATAGGGCGAAGCGAGCGAGCCGTCGTCGGCCACCTGCTTGAACAAGGCGACGGCCTTGTCGGGCTGGTTGGCGTCCGACGCCATGTCCGCCTGGGTGAGGAGCGAGGCGGCGCGATAGCCGTCGACGCCCGATTTGGCGAGCTCGTCGAGCTTGGCCCGGGCCGCCGCCTTGTTGCTCGCCGAAATGTCGTCGAACGCCGCGATCAGCGTCTCGCCGCGCGACCCGGCCTTGATCTCGCGCTGGTTCATCCACCAGATCACGCCGCCGATCGCGGCGATGAACAGCACGACTCCGGCGATCGCCAGCTTGCCGTAGCGCTTCCAGAGGCCGAGCATCTGGTCGCGCCGCAGCTCCTCGTCGACCTCGCGGTAAAAGGTTTCGTTGTCGATCGGCTTCAGCGCCAAGTTGAATCTCCAGAAGTGAGAGGCGCCGGCCCCCTCCGCCGCCCCATCGCCCAGCCTGCCGGTACGCAGGATGAACGGATGCGACCTCTACCGGGGCGAACGGCGCAACGGAAGGTCACTTTTTCGTGCGGTAGAGCTGATCTTCGCCCGGAAAGGCGCGGGAGCGCACTTCGGCGGCATAAAGAGCGGCGGCGTCGCCGATCCGCGCGGCGAGATCGTCATAGCGTTTGACGAAGCGCGGCGTCCGCTCGAACAGGCCGAGCATGTCCTCGGTGACCAGCACCTGGCCGTCGCAGCTCGGCGAGGCGCCGATGCCGATCGTCGGGCAGGCGACGGCTTTCGTGGCGTCCGCCGCGATCTCCTCCATCACCCCTTCGAGGACGAGAAGGAAGCAGCCGGCCTCGGCGACCGCGCGCGCATCCGCCAGAATCTTCTTCGCTTCCGCCTCGCTCCTGCCACGGGCGCCGTAGCCGCCGAGCGCGTTCACCGCCTGCGGGGTCAGCCCGACATGGCCGATCACCGGAATGCCGCGCGCGGTGAGGAAGGCGATCGTCTCGGCCATCGCCTCGCCGCCCTCCAGCTTCACCGCCGCCGCGCCGGTTTCCTTGAGGATGCGGGCGGCGCTTTCGAAGGCCTGTTGCGGGCTGGCCTCGTAGGAGCCGAACGGCATGTCGATCGCCACCACCGAATGCCAGGAGCCCCGCACCACCGCGGCGCCGTGGGCGCACATCAGCTCGAGCGTGACCGGCACCGTCGAGGGCAGGCCGTAGATCACCTGGCCGAGGCTGTCGCCGACCAGCAGCAGGTCGCAATGCGGATCGAGCAATTGCGCCATCCGCGCCGTGTAGGCGGTGAGCATGACGATCGGCTCGCCGCCCTTCATCGCCGCCAGCTTCGGCACCGTCAGCCGCTTCATCGGCGACGGCACAGGATGCGCGCGGCTGGTCGACGTGTCGAGCGTGTGGGTCACGGACATGGCCGCTTCTTAGCCGTGCGGCGGCGGCAAGGCAAAGCAACCGGGCGATGGCGGCAGCGCCAGGGCGGGCGGCGCAATTTTCTCGAAATCCAGGCCGGGCGCACGGGCGTCCCCGCGCCCGGTCAGCCCTGCCCGATCTGCTCGACCAGATCGAAAAGCGGCGACGATTCGACCGGCGGGTCCGGCATCGTCAGCCGCAAGGCGATCGTCGGCAGCATTTCGCGCACCTTCAGCTCGACCAGCGCACCCGCCGCGAGCTCCTCGTCGACGGCATAGCTCGGCAGGACGCCGATGGCGTCGCTGTTCTGGACGCCGCGCTTGACGCCGTCGACGCTGCCCGCCGATTCGAATTTGGGCGCGCGGGCCGGATCTCCGAACCAAGCGCGCAGCAGCCCGTTAAAGGCGCCGTCCGGATCGGCCAGCAGGAAGGTGTGCGTCGCAAGCTCCGCCCGTCGAAACGTGCCCCGGGCGAGCGCGTGATGCCGCGACACGAAGAGGCGGAGGCGGGCCGGCGCCAATTGCCGGCTCCACCCGCTGTCACCGCCGGGGACGGCATCCGCGCCTTCGATCGTGAGCGCCGCATCGAGCTCGAACCTGTTCACGCGCTTGCGAAGATCGCCGCACAGACCGATGGTGATCCGCACGTCGACGCGAGGCCAGCGCAGGCGGAAATTGCTCAACGGCTTGGGCAGCACGAACGAGCTGATCGATTCCACCGCGCCCAGCCGGACGATGGCCTGGCTCTTCATCGAAAAGGCGGCGAGCGCGGTTTCCGAGGCCGAAATCAGGGACCGGGCGTGGGGCAGCAAGGCTTCGGCGGCCGGCGTCAGCGCCGCTTCGCGCCCGGGACGGCGCAACGTCACGGGAGCGCCGGCGACCCGTTCGAGCGACAGCAATGTCTCGGACACCGTCGACTGGGCCATTCCGAGGGCGCGCGCGGCGGCGGCGACGCCGCCATTGTCGCTGATCGCGACCAGCACCCGGCAGTGGCGGACTTCCAGATCCCTGCTCATCCTATCGGCTTTTCCGATACCTCCATCGCCGCTTTGGACCCCCGCACCCTCTGGAGCAAGGCCAATATCGATAGACGACCAAAAGGGGGTTTTATGAGTGCGCAGCATCGGTTTCTGGCTTCGACTTTCCTGTGCGGAGCCTTGTTCGGCAGCACGGCGGCCTACGCCCAGGACCAGAGGCAGGACACCCAGCCCCAGACGGGCCCGGTCGAGGCTTCGAACCCCAATACCTCCGCCAATGCCGACACGCAGGCGGCCGACCAGGGCACGATCGTCATCACCGGATCGCGCATTCCGCAGCCGAACCTGACCTCGGTCAGCCCGGTCACGGTCGTCAACAGCCAGGAGGTCCGGCTTTCCGGCACCACCCGCACCGAGGATTTGCTCAACGCGCTGCCGCAGGTGACCGCCTCGCAATCGGGCAATCTGTCCAACGGCTCGACCGGCGCGGCCACCGTCAACCTTCGCAACCTCGGCGCCAACCGCACCCTGGTGCTGATCAACGGCCGCCGGATGGTGCCGGGCGATCCGAGCACGTCGGCCGCCGACCTCAATTTCGTCCCCGCCACTCTGATCGAGCGGGTCGACGTCCTCACCGGCGGCGCTTCGTCGGTCTACGGCGCCGACGCCGTCGCCGGCGTCGTCAACTTCATCATGAACACCAATTTCGAGGGCATCCGCATCGATGGCCAGTACAGCTTCTACCAGCACGACAATCGCGACAAGATCCTCACCTCAGGCCTGAACGCGCGCGGCTTCGGCTTCCCGCACGGCTCGGTCGCCGACGGCGGTACGGTCGACCTCAGCGGCCAGATCGGCGCTTCGTTCGACGACGGCCGCGGTCATGTCGTCGCCTACGGCACCTATCGCAAGCTCGATCCGGTCACCCAGAACAAGCGCGACTACAGCGCCTGCGTCGCCCAGGCCCAGGCCAGTAACAACATCCCGATCTGCGGCGGCTCGCTGACTGCGGCCAATGCGACGATCATCGCCTTCGAGGGCGGCACCTCGACCCTGTTCCAGGTCGGCCCGAACCGGACGCTGACCCAGAATCTGCAGCGCTTCAACTTCGCGCCGACCAATTATTACCAGCGTCCGGACGAGCGCTACACGCTCGGCTTCTTCGCCAATTACGAGATCAGCCCGGCGCTGCGCCCCTATATGGAAGGCATGTTCATGGACGACCGCACGGTCGCCCAGATCGCGCCCTCGGGCGATTTCGGCAACACCTTCGCGATCAATTGCGACAATCCTCTGCTCGGCGCCTCGCAGCGCGCGGTGCTCTGCGCCACCGGGAATCTGCTGACCCAGCCGGACCTCAGGGGGGTTCCCCCCGGCACGGTGACGAAGCCCAACGCGATCGATTGCGCGACGCGCGGCCAAATCGCCTGCACGACGCCGTTCGTCTTCATCGACCCGATCACCGGCCTGCCATACTTCAAGGGCTTCGCCCAGATCCTGCGCCGCAACGTCGAAGGCGGCCCGCGCATCTCCGATATCGACCATAGCGATTTCCGGATCGTCGCCGGCATGCGCGGCGATCTCGGCAAGGCCTGGTCCTACGATGCCTCTTATCAATATGGCCGGACCAATTTCTCGCTGATCTCCACCAACGATTTCTCGATCACGCGCCTGCGCAACGCCCTCGACGTCGTCGCCGGCCCGGGCGGCGTGCCGGTCTGCCGGTCGGCCTTGAGCGGCGTCGATCCGGTCTGCGTCCCCTATGACGTCTTCGGGGCCGGAACGGTCAGTCAGGCGGCGGTCAATTATTTGTCGACCCCGGGCTTCCAGCGCAGCGTCAGCGGCGAGACCGTCGCCACCGCCTCGCTCACCGGCAAGCTCGGCGAATACGGGATTCAATTCCCCTGGGCCGAGCATGGCGTCGGCATCGCGCTGGGCGCGGAATATCGCAAGGAATCGCTCGACTTCCAGAGCGACGCCGCCTTCTCCCTGCTGCCGGCGAGCGATCTCGCCGGGGTGGGCGCGGCGATCCTTCCGGTCAAAGGCTCGTTCGATGTCCGCGAGGTGTTCGGGGAGATCCGCCTGCCGATCGTCGAGAACGGTATCTTCCAGAATTTGTCGCTGGAAGCAGGCTACCGCCATTCGAGCTACACCATCATCGGTACCGCCAGCAAATTCTCGACCAGCACATACAAGGTCGGCGGCGATTTCGCGCCGATCCGCGACATCCGCTTCCGGGCGAGCTACAATCGCGCCGTCCGCGCGCCGAACATCCAGGAGCTGTTCGCGCCGCAGGTCACCGCGCTCGACGGCAATACCGATCCTTGCGCCGCCCATGTGATTACCGCCGGCGCCGCCGACGCGGGATGCCGGGCGCAGGGACTGAAGGTCGGCCAGTTGATTCCCGGCAATCCCGCCGGCCAGTATAACGGCCTGCTCGGCGGCGTCGCGACGCTGCAGCCGGAAATCGCCGACACCTATACCGCGGGCGTGGTTCTCCAGCCGCGCTTCATTCCGCGGCTTGCCCTCACGGTCGATTATTACAACATCAAGATCAGGAACGCGATCCAGCGGGTCGGCGCCGACACGATCCTCAACGTCTGCGCCCAGACGCTGAACCCGGTCTTCTGCGGCCTCGTCCATCGCGACGGGACCGGCTCGATCTGGCGCTCCGCCGACGGTTTCGTGACCGATCTCAACCGCAATATCGGCGGCTTCTCGACCCGGGGCATCGACATCGGCGCCGCTTATTCGATGAATATCGGCCGTTGGGGCGGACTCAGCTTCAACATGACCGGCACCTATCTGATCAGCCTGATCACCAATACGGGCGTTTCCGCGCCCTATAATTGCGCCGGATTCTACGGCCTGGTCTGCTCGGGCGGCGGCACGCTGTCAGGCCCCAACCCCAAATGGCGGCACAAGGCACGCGTCACTTGGAACGGGCCGGACGGCATCGGCGTCTCGCTGCAATGGCGCTATCTCGAGCACGTCGCCGTCGATGTGTCGAGCACCCAGCCCGCGCTCACCGGGCCGTTCTCGCCGTTCATCGCGAAGATCCCGCCGCAGAGCTATTTCGACCTCGCCCTGACCGCCAAGATCGGCGACCATTATAATTTCCGGCTCGGCGTCAACAACATCTTCGACAAGCCGCCGCCGATCATCGGCTCGAACGGCACCAGCTCGGCGATCAACGCCTGTCCGGGCGTTTTCTGCAACGGCAACACGTTCCCGGGCACCTACGATGCGCTCGGCCGCTATATCTTCGCCGGTGTCACGCTCGACTTCTAGCCATGGAGGAGCTCGGCATCCGGCGTACCTCGCGGCTCCTCCGGGAAGCGTTCCGGCTGTGCTCGCAGCCGGGACCGCACCCGCCGCCGGTCGACGCGGTCGCCAAGGCATCGGGAAGCTCCGCCGCGCTGATCCTCTACTGGTACGGCGATGTCGAGACGCTGTTCCGCCTGGCGGTGGTCGATCGCGCCGCCGCGCTCGCAGCGCCGCTGGCATGGTCGCCGCCGCCCGGCACGCCGCTGGGTGAGGCGGTCCTTTGCTATACGGGGATCAGCGCGGCGCTGTTCGCGTCGGAAGACTATCGCCGGCTGGCCTATCTGGTGATGCGCGACGGCGTCTCCAGCCCCTGGCTCGTCAGGCAGCACGAACGCAACATCGTCGAGGCCGTGGAGGCGGGCCTGGGCCGCGTCGTCGCCCAGGCCCGCCCCCGATCCGCCATCCTGTCGAGCGGCACCCGCGCATTCGTCAAACGCCTGCAGGGCGAGCTGGCATTGCCGATGCTGCTTCCACGCCAGAAGCAGCCGACGCGCAGGGAAATCCGGGCCCTGGTCGAAACGGTTTGCGACCGGGCCCTGAACTCGGTCTATTCGACCGCGGCGGTCGCCCGCGCGCTCGAGCAGATTTCGCGACCGCCGCTCGCGCAGCCCGGGCCGAGACCGGTGCCGCAAGCACAAGCCGCCCTCGTACAGGAAGGACGGCCATGACCGATCCTCGTCCGGCCGCACCCCTGATCGCGGCGCTGACGGCAGCCTTGATGGCCGCTTCGCCGGTGGCGTCCGCGGCCGATTCCCCGGCGGCCGGTATCGACCCGGCAACCAGGCCGGGCGACGATTTCTACATGTTCGCCAACCGATCCTGGCTCAAATCCGCCGCCATTCCCGAGGGCCGGTCCAGCTACGACAGCTTCGTCACGCTGAAGGCGCAAAATGCCGCGCGCGTCCGCGCGCTGATCCGCCACACCGCCGATGACGCAGCCGCCGGCCGGTCGCCGGAGGGGAGCATCGCGCGCAAGATCGGCGATTATTATGCCGGCTGGATGGACTCGGCCGCGATCGAGGCGAAGGGGCTCACGCCGCTCTCTCCCGCGCTCGCCGCCATCGCGGCGATCGGCGACCGCAGGAGCCTGTCCGCCTATCTGGGAAGCAATCTCCACCCGGACGACGGGACCGACACCCAGACCGATTTCCTGTTCGGACTCTGGATCCATCAGGGCTTCGACGAATCCGACCGCTATCTGCCGCACCTCGTGCAGGGCGGGCTCGGCCTGCCCGACCGCGACGACTATCTCGAGCCCGGCGCCGAGCAGGCCGAACGCCGAATTCTCTATCGGTCGCATGTCGCCGCAATCCTGAAGCTGGCCGGACGCGACCGCGCGGAGGAGCGCGCCGCGCGCGTTCTCGCCCTCGAAACCGCCATTGCGCGGACCCATGCCTCGCTCGCCGATACCGCCGACCCGTTCAAGACCGACAACAAATGGCGGCGCGCGGACTTCGCGGCGAAAGCGCCAGGGATGGACTGGACCGCCTATTTCGCGGCGGCGGGCCTTGGCCGGCAGCAGGATTTCCTCGTCTGGCAGCCGTCGGCCGTGACCGGCACCGCCGCGCTCGCGGCGACCCAGCCGCTCGACGTCTGGAAGGACTATCTCGTCTTCCATTTGGTCGCCCATGACGCGGCCGTTCTTCCCAGGGCGTTCGGCGACGAGCGTTCCCGCTTTCTCGGCCGCCTGTCGGGTACGCGGCAATCGGCCGATCGCGCGGCGCTGGCGATCGCCGGCACCGAAGCCGCTTTGGGGGAGGCCGTCGGCCGCCTCTATGTCGCGCAATATTTTCCGCCTTCGGCCAAGGCCGCCGTCCTCGCCATGACGGCGAATCTCCGCGCCGCCTTCCGCGCGCGAATCCCCCATGCGGCCTGGATGTCGCCCGCGACCAGGCAAAAGGCGCTCGCCAAGCTGGCGGCGCTCCGGATCGGCATCGGCTATCCCGATGCCTGGACCGATTATTCGCGGCTCCGCGTCGTTCGGGGCGACGCCTATGGCAATCTGCGCCGTGCGGAGGATTTCGACTATCGGCGCAATCTCGCCAAGCTGCAGCGGCGGGTCGATCCTGGCGAATGGGCGATCCTTCCCCAGGGGGTGAGCGCAATCCTCCTGTTCAGCCCGAACGCCATGCAGTTTTCGGCCGGCGTGCTGCAGCCTCCCTTGTTCGACCCAGGGGGCGATGCCGCCTCCAATTACGGTTCCGCGGGAGCGGGCATCGCCCACGAGATCAGCCACAGCTTCGACGAGCTCGGCAATCTCTTCGACGCGCAGGGGCGGCTGGGCAATTGGTGGACCGCGCCGGATCTGGCCCGCTATCGCGCCGCGACCGCGCCGCTCGTCGGCCAAATGGGCGCTTATTGTCCGGCGGCCGGGCTGTGCCTGGACGGCGCGCGGGTGCTGAGCGAAAGCGCCGCCGACCTCGCCGGACTGACGATCGCCCATGACGCCTGGCTCCTGTCGCTGCGCGGCCGGCCCGACGTCCTGCGCGGCGGGCTGACCGGCGAGCGGCGCTTCTATCTGGCCTTCGCGCGTCGGTGGCGGCGCCTGCAGACCGAGGCCGCGCTGCGTCGGCAGGTGGTGGCCGACATCCATCCGCCCGGCGAATATCGAAGCGACGCCGTCCGCAACATGGACGCATGGTATGCCGCCTACGGGATCAGGCCCGGCGACAAGCTCTATCTCGCGCCGGACAAGAGGATCCGGCTCTGGTGAGCGCCGGTTCAGGGCGCGATCGGGCTTTCGGTTTCTCTTCGTAGCGCGTACCGGCGCTTCACTCCCACTCGATCGTGCCGGGCGGCTTCGACGTATGGTCGTAGACGACGCGGTTGATGCCGCGGACCTCGTTGATGATGCGCGTCGCCACCCGACCGAGGAAGGCGGCGTCGAACGGGAAGGCGTCGGCGGTCATGCCGTCGGTCGAGGTGACGGCGCGCAGGCCGCAGACAAAATCGTAGGTGCGCGCGTCGCCCATCACGCCGACGGTCCGCACCGGCAGCAGCACGGCGAAGGCCTGCCAGATCGCGTCGTAGAGGCCGGCCGCGCGGATCTCCTCCAGATAGACGGCATCGGCCTTGCGGAGGATGTCGCAGCGCTCCCTGGTCACTTCGCCCGGAATGCGGATGGCGAGGCCGGGCCCCGGGAAGGGATGGCGGCCGACAAAGGCTTCGGGAAGGCCGAGCTCGCGGCCCAGGGCGCGGACCTCGTCCTTGAACAGCTCCCGGAGCGGCTCGACCAGCTTCATGTTCATCCGCTCGGGCAGGCCGCCGACATTGTGGTGGCTCTTGATCGTCACCGACGGCCCGCCGGTGAAGCTGATGCTCTCGATCACGTCGGGATAAAGCGTTCCCTGGGCGAGGAAGTCGGCGCCGCCGATCTTCTTCGCCTCCGCCTCGAACAATTCGATGAAGGTCCTGCCGATCAGCTTGCGCTTCGCCTCGGGCTCGTCGAGCCCGGCGAGACCCGACAGGAACATCTCCTCGGCATCCACATGGACGAGCGGGATGTTGTAATGGTTGCGGAACAGGCTGACGACCTGCTCCGCCTCGCCCTGCCGCATCAGCCCGTGATCGACGAAGACGCAGGTGAGCTGGTGCCCGATCGCCTCATGGATGAGAACTGCGGCGACGGCGCTGTCGACCCCGCCCGAAAGGCCGCAGATCACCCGGCCGGCGCCGACCTGGGCGCGGATCTCGGCGATCTTGGTGGCGCGGAACTCGGCCATGGTCCAGCCGCCCGCCAGGCCGCAGACGTGGCGGACGAAATTGGCGATCAGCTTCGCCCCGTCCGGCGTGTGGACGACCTCCGGGTGGAACTGGACGCCGTAAAACCGCCTTTCCTCGTCCGCGCTGGCGGCGAAGGGGGCGCCTTCCGACCGGCCGACGATGCGGAACCCCTCGGGCAGCGCCTCGACCTTGTCGCCGTGGCTCATCCACACCTGGTGGCGCTCGCCCGGAGCCCAGAGACCGTCGAACAAGGCGCAGTCGTCGACGATCTCGATGAAGGCGCGGCCGAACTCGCTATGGTCGCCGGCGACGACCTTGCCGCCGAGCTGCTCCGCCATCAGCTGCTGGCCGTAGCAGATGCCGAGCATCGGCACGCCCGTTTCGAACAGCGACGGATCAGCGCGCGGGCTGTCCTCGAGCGTGAGCGACGCGGGCCCGCCGGACAGGATGATGCCCTTCGGCCGCAGCCGCTCGAAGGCTTCGACGGCGCCGCTGAACGGCGCGATCTCGCTGTAGACGCCCGCCTCGCGCACCCGGCGGGCGATGAGCTGGGTCACCTGGCTTCCGAAATCGACGATGAGGATGGTTTCGGAAGGCTGGAGCGTCATCTGCCTCGGCTCGCGGGGAGGGGATGCGCCCG
This sequence comes from Alphaproteobacteria bacterium, assembly GCA_028293025.1. Lineage (GTDB taxonomy): Bacteria > Pseudomonadota > Alphaproteobacteria > Sphingomonadales > Sphingomonadaceae > Allosphingosinicella. Next base: position 9,341 of record JAQGLF010000193.1, on the reverse strand, counting down.
TGCCCTAGGGCCGGGGCGCGCCCCTGTCCAGCAACGGGTCGGGCGATGTGGATTCCCGCCGCGGCGCCGGCCGCCTGATGGTCGATCATCTCCGCGACGTGGAAAATTGCCGCCGCCGGCGCGTCGAAGGCGAAGTCCGAAGCCGAGAGCTGCTTCGGCTTCGTCCCTTCGACCAGAATCGAGTCGCCGGTGCCCCAGCTGACCAGCGTGTCCTTGCCGCTCGCGGTGAAGCTGAGGTCGGAAAAGCCGTGCACGCCCGAGCTCGCGTCGAATTCCATGACATCCTTTTGGCGAAATCGGTGATCGTGTCGTGGCCCGAATGGGCGCCGAAGACGAAGGTGTCCGAGCCCTGGCCACCGGTCAGCCTGTCGCCGCCGCCGCCGCCGACCAGCGTGTCGTTGCCCTTGCCCCCGTTCAGCACGTCGTTGCCATCGGGCTCGGCCAGAGCGGAAAAAACGTCCCCCCAGATGGTGATCGGGCCGGAGGTGCCGACCCCGTGGCCGTGGCTCTTGCGCGGCCGCCGTTGCCGCGATACTTAAGCATGTGCTTAACGATTCCGCCCGCCTCGACCTTGCCTTTCACGCGCTTGCCGATCCAACGCGACGCGGCTTCGTCGCCCGCCTGACGCGTTCGCCCGCCACCGTCTCGGAGCTGGCCCGTCCGCTGCGCATGTCGCTGCCGGCGGTGATGCAGCATTTGCGGCTGCTCGAGGCGAGCGGGCTCATCCGTTCGGAGAAAAAGGGCCGTGTGCGCACCTGCCGGGTCGAGCCTAAGGCGCTGGCGGCGGCCGAGCTCTGGATCGGCGAGCAGCGCGCGCTGTGGGAGGGCAGGCTCGACCGGTTCGAAACCTATGTGGAAGAACTCAAAGACAGGGAGAGCAGGAATGGCTGAAGCAACCGATCTCGTCCTCGAACGCGTGCTCGACGCGCCGCGCGCGCTCGTCTGGCGGGCTTGGGCGAACCCCGACCATCTGAAAAGCTGGTGGGCGCCGAAGCCCTACGAAACGCCGGAATGCGAGATGGACCTGCGCCCCGGCGGCCGCTTCTACACGCGGATGACGGGGCCGGACGGCTTCGACTTCCGCGGCACCGGCTGCTTCCTGGAGGTGGTGGAGAGCGAGAAGGTGACCTGGACGAGCGCGCTCGGCGAGGATTACCGGCCCAACGATCTCGGCCCCTCCGGCTGCGGCGCTTTCGCGTTCACCGCGGCCGTCACCTTCGCCGATGCGGGCGATGGCCGCACCCTCTACCGCGCGGTCGCCATGCACGCCAGCCAGGCGGATCGCGACGCGCACGAGAAGATGGGCTTCCACGAAGGTTGGGGCACCTGCGCGGACCAGCTCGGCGAAGTCGCGCGCGGGCTCGCGGAGTAGCTCAGGCCCCGTCGGCGTCGGTGCGGAAGCTGTAGATGCTGCCATTGCGGATGGTGCAGGTGAAGGCGCGGCGGGCGCCGCCCTCGGCGCCGTCCAGAGACCCCTGGACCGTGTAATAGCCCTTGCTCTTGCCGACATGGCCGATATCGGCGACGCGGGCGCCGGTGCGGCTCTCCGCCTCGGCCGCGCACCCTTCCACCGCCGCGTCCTGCTTCGCCCGGTTGCCCTGCGTGATCGCCGAGGCGATGGCGGCGATGCCGCCGATGAGGATGGCGCCGCCGACGACACTGCCGACGCCGTCGTCATGGCGGTGATGGCGCCAGTCACGGGCGCCGGCCGGCGCGGCCGTTGCCGTGAGCAATGCGGCCGCCGCGGCCGCTGCGATGAATGTGCGCATGAAATCCTCCCTCGACAGCGGCTCGTTACGGCCCCGGTCCTGACTTCAGGCTGAATGAAAGCGACGGAACAGGGCCCGCGAACGGCGGTTACAGGAATGTCCGCCGTGCAAGGAGAGGATGATGGCCGATCGCAGCTATTGGAACGACACGGCCGGCGCGGGCCCCGCTTTTCCCCGGCTCCAGGGCGATCTCGAAGTGGACGTCGCCATCGTCGGCGGCGGCATCGTCGGCATCACCGCGGCCAGGCTGCTCAAGGACCGCGGGTTGCGGGTCGCCGTCGTCGAAGCGCGGCGGGTCGGGCGCGAAGTGACCGGCAGGTCGACCGCCAAGATCAGCTCGCAGCACGGCATTCTTTATCAGACCCTGGAGCGCAAGTTCGGCGAGGACAAAGCGCGTCTTTATGCCGAGGCGCAGGAGGCCGGGATCAGGGAGATCCACCGGCTCGCCCGCCTTTACGGGATCGATGCCGAGCTCGAGCCGATGCCGGCCTATGTCTACACCCAAGACGAGAGCTATGTGGAGCAGATCGAGAAGGAGGTGGAGGTCGCGCGGCGCCTCGGCCTCCCCGCCAGCCTGACCCGCGACACCGGCCTTCCCTTCGACGTGCTGCAGGCGATGCGCTGGGACGATCAGGCCCAGTTCCATCCGACCAAATATGTCGCCGGCCTCGCGGCGACGATCCCCGGCGACGGCAGCCACGTCTTCGAGCAGAGCCGCGCTCTCGACTATGCGCCGACGCGGGTGGCGACCGAGAGCGGATCCGTCGCCGCGCGCCACGTCGTCATGGCGACCCACCTGCCGCTCGGCCAGATCGGCCTCTATTATGCGACCAATGCGCCGATGGCCGAACCGGTGATCGCCGCCCCGATCGGACGGGTGCCGCCCGGCATGTACAAGAATGCGGAGCAGCCCGGCCATTCGATCCGCACCCACAAGAGGACGGACGGGAAAGTCTACGGCATCGTCGCGGGCAATCATTACAAGCCCGGCCATCCCGACGACGAGCAGCGTTACATGGCCGACATCGAGAACTGGCTGACCGAGCATTTCGACGCCGGACCGATCGAATATCGCTGGGTCAACGAGGATTACCGCGCGATCGACAGCGCCCCCTTCGTCGGCTGGTCCTCGAGCCTCGGCGAGGCCTATCTGGTTGCCACCGGCTTCGGCGCCTGGGGCATTTCCAACGGCACCGCAGCGGCGATGATCATCGCCGACCTCGCCACCGGCAAGGAGAATGCGTGGCTCGCGATGTTCGACGCGACCCGGGTGAAGCCGGTCGCCGGCGCCGGCGAGTTCATCAAGGAGAATGCCGAAATCGCCGCCCACCTCGTCACCGGCTATCTCTCGCGCAAGCCCAGATCCTATGACGAGCTCGCCCCCGGCGACGCCGCGATCATGAAGATCGACGGCGACAATATCGCCGCCTTCAAGGACGAGCAGGGCGTGGTCCACGCGGTCTCGGCGGTCTGCACGCATATGGGCTGCCTCGTCGGCTGGAATGCGACCGATCGCAGCTGGGACTGCCCCTGCCACGGCTCCCGCTTCGAGCTCTCGGGCGAGGTGATCCACGGCCCGGCGACGAAGCCGCTCGGATCGAAGATCACCGGCTGAGCTTGCGGGGCCTGCGGCGGCGGCCTAACGCGCCGCGATGAACGAGATGTCGAAGCCGGCGCCCGCTCCCCGAGGCGAGGAGCGCAAGGTTCCGCCGCTGCCGCCTCTCTTCCGCCTCGGCAAGCGGCTCCGCCACCGGATCAGCGCGCTCATCGCCCGCTCCTCCAAGGTCGGCAACGCGCCCGTACTCGACCCGGCCTTGTTTCCCTGGATTCCCGCGCTGCAGGCGCGCTGGCCGGAGATTAGGGAAGAGGTCGGCCGCGTTCTCGCCCGGCAGGAGGGCATTCCGCCGCTCGCCGACATCTCGCCGGACCACCGCCGGATCGCGCCGCCCGACCAGTGGAAGAGCTTCTTCCTCCATGGCTACGGCTACAGCCACGAGGAGAATATCCGCCGCTGCCCGGAAACGGCCGCTTCGGTGGCCGCAATCCCCGGCCTCAACAGCGCCTTCTTCTCGATCCTGACGCCGGGCGCGCATATCCCGCGCCACCGCGGCGTCACCAAGGCGCTGCTCACCGCCCATCTCGGGTTGATCGTGCCGAAGCGCCGTCAGGAATGCCGGATGCAGGTCGCCGAGGAGATGCTGAGCTGGGAGGAAGGCCGCATTTTCGTCTTCGACGACACCTATCACCACGAGGTATGGAACGACACGGAGGAGAGCCGCGTCATCCTCCTCGTCCAGTTCCGCCGCCCGACCGGCCCGATCGGTCGCCTCGTCGGCCGCCTCTTCCTCGGCGCCGTCCGCCGCTCGCGCTTCGTCCAGGATGCGCGCTCCAGCCTCGGCGATTGGGAGAAGGCGATGCAGCGGCTCGAGCGGGAGGCCTGAACCCCACTTTCCGTCCGGCCGCGCGCTTGATAGGTTCGGCGCGACAGCTTTGGGGCGCCGTCGCATGATCCGCTTGCTCCCGTTTCTCGCCGTCCTTGCCGCTTTGCTGCCCGCCGGGTGCGTGCAGGCGCCGCGCGCGATCGTCGCGGCGGCGGCCGGGCGCGCCGTGGCGGGCGCAGCCGCGCAGGTGAGGCGCTGCTATCGCGATCCGGTCGTGCCGACATCGGCCAAGCGGATCGTCAGCGATCTTCGCGTCCATTATGGGCCGGACGGCGCCCTGATCGGGCTGCCGCGGCTGGTTTCGCAGCAGGGCGTCACGCCGGCGAACCAGGCCTATGCGGAGCGGATGGCGGAAGCGGCCAGCCTCGCGATCCTGCGCTGCTCCCCGCTGCGCCTGCCCGCGGAGCTCCACCGCGGCGGCTGGGACGAGTTCGACCTCGTCTTCAGCCACGCCTTGCTCGCCTGAGCCGGACTCAAAAGCCCCGCCGCGCAAGGGGGGAGCGCGGCGGGGCCCTGAAGGTCGGGAGCACCTCGCAAGAGGGGCCCCGCCCTGGCCGCCAGGGAGACGGCGGCCAAATTCGAGATAGGAACAAGCGCCGGTTTTTAAAGGGGTTTTTCAGGAGGGCTGCGCAGGATTGCCGGTCCCGCATTCCGCGCAGGCCTGCTCCATCTGCTCGACATGGGCCGATGCGGTGTCGGCCGGCGCGAGCGGCGGCACCGAGACGGGCTCCGGCGCTTCCGCGCTGGTCAGGATCTCCGAACCGCCGCCGCTCAGCGTATGGTGGACGGGGCATTTTTCGGCGATCTCGAGCAGGCGCGCGCGCTGCTCGTCGGCGAGCGGACCGGCGAAAAGGATGCGCCGGGTGAAGCGGTCGCGCGGCGGATTGCCCGGAATGAGGGCATGCTCGACCTCGACCCGGAAGGGAGGCACAACCTCGGGCTTGCGGGCGGTATAGAGGCGAAGCGTCATCGACGTGCAGGCGGCGAGCGCGGCCGAGAGCAATTGGTAGGGCGTCGGGCCGGAACCGCCGCCGCCGACCGCCGCCGGCTCGTCGGCGAGGATCCGCGCGCCGGGCATTTCGACGATCGTCGCGAACCGCCCCTCCCCCTCCGGCCGCGCCACGACCGCGGACGAAGTCCCGGAAGACGCCGCCGTCACAGGCTGTCCGAACCGTTCGCGGCGGTGGGGCGGGCCGCGTCCGCCAACAGCGATCTCAGTCCGGCAAGCTTCGGCCGCAGCATATGCTCCATCTCCGTTTCCTCCTCGATCAGTGCCACGCGCTCGCGGTGGCGGCCGGCCAGGATCGCGTCCCGTTGCCGGCTGCGATGCCGGACCAGCCCGCTCACCAGGCGCGAGATCTCGTCCAGATCGGGCTCGAGCTCGGCCGGGAACAGGCGCTTCGCCCCCTCCGCCGCGAGCGCCGCCGCGCGCAGCACCTCCTCGTCGGGCGGCGTGCAGCGCGACCAGCACAGCCAGAGCGCGTCGAGCGGGGCGCAGGCGGCCTCGCGCCGGTCCAGCAAAGCCAGCCTCTCGACCTGGCCGGCGAGGGCGCGGTTCGCGGCCTCCAGCGCGACGATGCGGGCCGCGTGGCGCCGGAGCGCGAGCACAAGGGCGACGATCAGAGCCGCCGCGACCATCAAGGCGGCGAGCGTCAACAGCGGCGCGGGCTCCCTCACCCGTCTTTAGGTGGCACAAGCGAGACCATTGAGGAAAAGGAATTTTGCGGCCACGGAGTCCGCCGTCTCGAAGCGAGGGTCCCATGCCCACCATCCTGCTGCTCGTCGCGTCGAATGTCTTCATGACGATCGCCTGGTATTGGCATCTCAAGGGCGGGATGGCGCGGCCGCTCCTCCTCGTCATCCTGATCAGCTGGGCGATCGCCCTCGTCGAATATTGCTTCGCGGTGCCGGCGAACCGGATCGGCTACGCCCATGGCTGGAGCGCCGGACAGCTCAAGATCGTGCAGGAGGCGATCGCGCTGATCGTCTTCGGCGGCTTCATGGTCTGGGTGCTGGGGGAGCCGCTCCAATGGCGGCACCTCGCCGCCTTCGGCTGCATCATGGCGGCGGTGGGGTTCCTGTTCGTGGGGCGATGAAGGAGATTCGCCCGCCGCCCCCCGCAAAGCGGGGCGGCGGGCGAACTCAATCGGCTTTAGCGGCGCAGATCGTGGCGATAGTCGCGTTGCGCCTTGCGCATGTCGTGCCGGCAGTCGCGGCGGGCATTGCGGACGTCGCGCATATTATCGGCCCGGCGAAGATCGTTGCGGCAGTCCTGGCGCGCCTTGCGCACGTCGTGGCGATAATCGCGCGTGGGATTGCCGGCGGCCGCGGGGACGGCGGTCAGCGCGACGGCGCCGAGCGCCGCGGCGAGGAACAGGTTACGCATACACAATCTCCTGGATCGGTCCCCATACGAAGGGGGACGGGAGTGCAACGGCCCGTCCCCTCCGAATGTTGCATGAACCCGAAACAACCTCTCGTTCAGGTCAGCGCGGCATCGTGATCGACGGGCCGAGATTGGCGATCACCTGGTGCGCGTCGAAGCTGCGCGGATCGTCGGCGCCGCGGCCGTGGAACATCGCGATCTCGGCGCCCGCTTCGTAACTGGTGACGGTGCTGACGTCGTAATTGTCGGCCCAGAACGGATCGCCCAGCCACGGATCCCAGGAGCGCCAGCCGAAACCGCGGCCGCGGAAACGCCAGGACGGGCCCCAATAGCCCCAGGGGCCGGGGCCGAAGGGGTCGCTCATCACCCGGGTGCGGGTGTGCGGATCGGTGCCGCGCGCCACCATGGTGAAGCCGTCGAAGCCGGCCTGGAGGGTCAACTCGGCGGCGCGGTAGAGAAGATAATTCTCGACCCGCTGCCGCGTGGTGAACTCGTTGCCGGTGAACATCACCCGATAGTGATTCTCGTCGATCCGCTGCTCGCTATAGCCGCCGGCCGAATAGCCTCCGCGCGGGTTGAGCGGCTGATAAGGCGTGGCGGTGACGCAGGCGGTGAGGAGCGCGAGCGCGGCAAAAGGTGCGGCGGCAGCGCGCAGCGAGCGAAGGGCAATGCGGCGATTCATGACGCGATACTCCTTGTGGGAATCGTCTTCTGACAACTCCACGGCCTAAACGCAAAGCGAGCGGGCCCTGTTCCGGCCCCGCTGGTGCCGGAACAGGGCATTCCGCCCTTGTCAGCGCCAGCCGCCCCAGCGATGCGCCCGCTGGGAAAAGCGGTCATGCGACCAGTGGCGGAAGCGCGGCTCCTCGAACCGGGCGCCGTAGAAGATCGGGCGCGGCCGATAGAGCGGCGCGGCATAGCCGAACCGGTAGGGCCGATAGAGCGGCCGGGGCCGCTCATACGTGACCTCGACCACCCGCGGCGGTGGATCATAAGCGACCGGGTAGGCGGCCGGGCGATAGGCGACGCGCCGCGCGCAGCCGCAGCCCGCATAGCGGACGGCCCGGTGGCGGACCGGTGCATGCCAGGCAGCGTGGTGGAGGCGGTGATGGACGGTCCGGCAATGGGCGAGCGCCGGCGCGGCCGGGATCGCCGTTGCGGCGATGACGACGGAAAGAAGGGCAAGCTTCATCGGAAAACTCCTACTCGGCCTCCGGATACAAGGGAGGTCGGCATGGTTAACGAACGGGGCCGAAGCGGGTTGCAGGCGGGAGGCGCCGACGAGGGTTGAGCCGTGGCGCCCGGTAAGGCTAGGAGCGCGGCAGACGGTTTTTCCGGAGCTTTCGATGAACGAGCTGGCGAGGCGCAACGAGGTTCGCCGCCGCGAGGTGCAGGCCTTTCGCGACGAAGCCGTCGCCGCGCACCGGCGGCGGGCGCTGCCGCCTTTCGGCGATTATCCCCTGCCGAAGCTGAAGGCGCGGCTCGCCGATGCGCTGTCGGCGCGCTGGGGCCGGGGCCGGCTCGAGCCGCAGATCGAGACGATCGATCGCGAGCAGTTCGGCGGCGACCTCGTCGTCAAGCTGCCGCAGCTGCTGCGGGACGGCGGCCCCAAGGGGTTCATCGCCAATCATCTGCCTTGGATCGTCGCCCTGCTGGAGGGCCCGGACTTCGCAGACGCGATCGCACGGGTCGAGACCAAGGGCATGTACGTCAACGTCACCCTCTCCGACCGCTGGCTGCTCGACAGCGCCCAGGCCGTGGCGGATCTCGGCGCGCGTTTCGGCCTCAGCGACGCGCAGGCGGCGCGGACCTTCCTGGTCGATTATTCCTCGCCCAACGTCGCCAAGGTGCTGCACGCCGGCCATATCCGCTCGACGATCATCGGCCATGTCCTCTCCAACCTCCACGAAGGCTCGGGCGCGCTCGTCTACCGCGTCAACCACATCAACGATTTCGGCGGCTTCGGCTTCACCCTCGAAGGCTGGCGGCGCTTCGAGGCGCTGTTTCCCGAGGACATGGCGGGGAACGAGCGCCTGCTCGAAATCTACCGCATCCGCCGGGTGATGGAGAAACATGCCGGCGCCGGCATTTGGCCCGAGGACGCGGAGGAGCAGGCGCTGGCCGCGCGCTATTTCCCGGAGGCGCGGGACGGCGCGCGGCTGAAGGCGGCGTGGCAGGATTTCGTCGCCGCCGCCGACGCCCGCTTCGCGGCGCTGGAGGCCGGCGCCGGCGAGGAGGTCGCGCTCTGGGCGCTGATGGTCGAATGGAGCCTCGCCGATTTCGAGACCTTCTACGACGCGCTCAACCTGCGCATCGACCTCGTGCTCGGCGAGAGCTTCTATTTCGACGCGGGCGACCGGGTGGTCGACGAGAGCCTCGCGAACGGCAGGGCCGTGCTCTACGCGCGCGAGCATGCCGATGCCGACATCGCCAGGCTGGACGCGCTCGACATCCAGCCGGCGGAGCGGGAGAAGCGCGCCGAGGCGATCGAGAAGGATATCGGCGCGGTCGTCGTGCCGCTGGAGGGGGGCGAGCGCTATGTCGTCCGCCGGGCCGACGGGCGCAGCATCTATGCGACCCGCGATCTCGGCGCGATCCGGGTGCGGCGGGAGCTGCTCGATCCGACCGACCTCAGCTACGTCGTCGGCCAGGAGCAGAGGGTCCATTTCGACCGTCTGTTCAAGGCGGCCCAGGCGCTCGGCCTCGCCGAGGCGGGGATGCCGCATTTCCACCACGTCTGGTTCG
>JAQGLF010000179.1 GCA_028293025.1 Alphaproteobacteria bacterium | reverse complement strand
AAAGCGGCCGGTGCGTCCGGCCGCACGGCGCATTTCGCGGCATGCGGACGGCCCTTTACCGCCTTTGCCGCAGCCGTGAGACAAGATTGATGGAAATCCCCCTCGGCCTGACCTTCGACGACGTCCTGCTGACCCCGGCCGAATCCTCCGTGCTGCCGAGCCAGGCGGACGTGCGGACCCGCGTGACCAGGGAGATCGGGCTGAGCATCCCGATCATCTCTTCGGCCATGGACACGGTCACCGAGGCGCAGATGGCGATCGTCATGGCGCAGCTCGGCGGGATCGGCGTCCTTCACCGCAACCTCGAGGTCGAGGAGCAGGCGGCGGCGGTCCGGGCGGTGAAGCGATTCGAGAGCGGCATGGTCGTCAATCCGATCACCGTCTCCCCGGACCAGACGCTGGCCGACGCGCTGGAGCTGATGGCCAAGCACCGCATCTCCGGCATTCCGGTCACCGAGAAGAGCGGCCGGCTCGTCGGCATCATCACCAATCGCGACGTGCGCTTCGCCGAAAATCCGCGCCAGCCCGTGTCGGAGCTGATGACCAGCGAGAATCTCGTCACCGTCGGCCCCGAGGTCACCCAGGAGGAGGCGCGGCGCCAGCTCCACCAGCGCCGGATCGAGAAATTGCTCGTGGTCGACGAGGATCGCCGCTGCATCGGCCTGATCACCGTCAAGGATATCGAGAAGGCCGTCACCTATCCGAACGCGACCAAGGATTCTTCCGGACGCCTGCGCGTGGCCGCCGCCACCACCGTCGGCGACAAGGGCTTCGAGCGCAGCCGGGCGCTGATCGACGCGGAATGCGACCTGATCGTCATCGACACCGCCCACGGCCATAATCGCGACGTCGCCATTGCGGTCGAGCGCGTCCGGGCGCTGTCGAACAGCGTCCAGATCGTCGCCGGCAACGTCGCCACCGCCGAAGCGACCCGCGCGCTCATCGCCGCCGGCGCGGACGCGGTGAAGGTCGGCATCGGCCCCGGCTCGATCTGCACGACCCGGGTGATCGCCGGCGTCGGCGTGCCCCAGCTCACCGCCATCCTCGAAGCGGCCGGCGAGGCGGCGAAAACGGACACGCCCATCATCGCCGACGGCGGGCTTCGGACCTCGGGCGACATCGCCAAGGCGATCGCCGCCGGGGCATCGACGGTGATGGTCGGGTCGCTCCTCGCCGGCACCGAGGAAGCGCCGGGCGAGACCTTCCTCTACCAGGGCCGCTCCTACAAATCCTATCGCGGCATGGGATCCGTCGGCGCGATGGCGCGCGGCTCGGCGGACCGCTATTTCCAGCAGGACATCAAGGACCAGTTGAAGCTCGTCCCCGAAGGGATCGAGGGACAGGTGCCGTATAAGGGGCATGCCAAGGACGTGATCCACCAGCTGGTCGGCGGCGTCAAAGCGGCGATGGGCTATACCGGTTCCGCCACGATTCCCGAGCTGCAGAAGCGCGCGCGCTTCGTCCGCATCACCAATGCCGGCCTCCGCGAGAGCCACGTCCACGACGTGGCGATCACGCGCGAGGCGCCCAACTACCCGCGGTAGGAGTGCTTACGGCCGCCCGCATTCAGGCGGCGATAGAGATCGTCGACCAGGTGATCGCCGCCGCCCGCGACGGCGGTCCCGCCGCCGACACCTTGATCGCGCGCTATTTTGCTACCCGCCGCTATGCCGGTTCGAAAGACCGCCGCGCCGTCCGCGAGCTCGTCTATCGCGCGATTCGCGGCGTGGCGGAGCGGCCGGATTCGGGACGGGCGGCAATGCTCGCAGTCGCGGCGGGGGAGAAGGAGCTGCTCGGTTCGTTCGACGGCTCGCAACATGGACCGGCGCCGGTGGGGCCGGAGGAGTCGGGGGCGCCGGAGGATTTGGCGCCCGTCCCCGCATGGCTCGTCAACAGGCTCGATCCGGCCGTCGCGGCCGACGAGCTGCCGTCCCTGCTCGGCAGGGCGCCGCTCGACCTCCGGGTCAATCGCCTCAAGGGCTCGCGGGAGGCGGCGCTCGCCCAGCTGCCCGAGGCGGCGGCGACGCCGCTTTCGCCGCTCGGCCTTCGTCTTCCCGACGGTTTCCGAGTCGAGGAGGCGCCGGCCTGGCAGTCGGGCCTGGTCGAGATCCAGGACGAGGGCAGCCAGCTGCTCTCGCTCGCCTGCGGCGCGGAGCCGGGCATGAACGTTCTCGACCTTTGCGCCGGCGCCGGCGGCAAGACTTTGGCGCTTGCCGCCGAAATGGCCAACCAGGGCCGCCTCGTCGCGTCCGACACCGACCGGTCGCGCCTCTCGCGGATGGCGCCGCGGCTCCACCGTGCCGGTGTAACCATCGTCGAGCCCCGCCTGCTCGATCCCGGCCGGGAGCGGCAGGCGCTCGACGATCTCGGCGACGGCGCCGATCTCGTCCTGGTCGACGCGCCCTGCTCGGGCACCGGCACCTGGCGCCGCAACCCCGAGCTGCGCTGGCGATTGACGCCGGAACGCCTCGACCGTTTCGTCGCGACCCAAGCTTTGCTTCTCGACCTCGCCGCCGATCTGATCCGCCCGGGCGGCCTCATCGTCTATGCGGTCTGCTCGATCCTCGCAGCGGAGGGGCGGCGACAGGCCGAATCCTTCTCGGGCCGTTCAGCCATGGTTCCGGAAGAGGTTGCCATTGGCTTCGGACGGGCCGCCGGTCCGGGGCGCCTGCTCACCCCGGGGCATGACGGCACCGACGGCTTTTTCGTCGCACGCTGGAGAGCGCCATGCTAGGTCCGATGGCGATTGAGATATGGAGAATTTGATGCGCCTCACCCCGATCGCCCTTTCCGCCGCGATCATGCTTGCCACCGTGGCAAGCGCCGGCTTCGGGCAAAAGCCCGACGACCAGATCGATGCGCGCTCGGTGGCGCTGGCCCAGCAGGCGCAGGCGCTCAACGCCCAGGGCCATTATATCGAGGCGACCGACCTGCTCGAGAGCGCGCTCGCCGTCGATCCCCGCAATCGCGCCGCCTATATCGGCCTCGCCCGCGCCGCCCAGGGCGAGAAGCTGCCGGGCAAGGCGATCAAATTCTATTTCGAGGCGCTGAAGCTCGATCCGAACGACGTCAACGCGCTTGCCGGCCAGGGCGAGGCCCTCGTCCAGCGCGGCGCCGTCGCCCGCGCCCGGCAGAATCTGGACCGGATCCGCACCCTCTGCCGCACTGCCTGCCCGCAGGCGGTGCAACTCGCCGCGGTGATCGCCAAGGGGCCGCCGGCCGAGGTCGTCACCGCCCAGCGCCCGGAAGCGCCGACGCCGCAGCATAATTAGGCGTCCATCGCCCGCGCGACGGCGACGAATTCCTCGACGCCGAGCGTTTCCGCCCGCCGCTGCGCATCGATGCCGAGTGTTGCGAGCGCGTCCAGCGCGCCGGGGAGGCCCTTGAGGCTCTGCCGCATCATCTTGCGGCGCTGGCCGAAAGCGGCGGCGGTGAGCCGTTCGAGGGTCGCCGCCCTGACGCCCTCCGGCGCGGCTTTGGGGACGATATGGACGACCGCCGACATCACCTTGGGCGGCGGCACGAAAGCCGAGCGATGCACCTTCATCGCGATCCGCGCCTCGCTCCGCCACTGGGCGAGCACCGCTAGGCGTCCATAAGCCGGCGTCGCGGGGCGGGCGACGATCCGTTCGGCGACCTCCAGCTGGAACATGAGGGTAAGCGAGGCCCACCAGGGCGGCCAGGCCTCGCCGCCGAGCCAGCGCACGAACAGGGCGGTGCCGACATTATAGGGGAGGTTGGCGACGATGTGGGCGCCGCGTCCTGCTTCCGCCGCTTCATCCACCGCCAGCGCGTCGCCCTCGATCAGCCGCAGCCGGCCTTCGGACGCCTCCCGAAGCTCGGCGAGCGCCGGCAGGCAGCGCCGGTCCCGCTCGACCGCCACCACCTCGGCCCCGGCGCGCAGCAGCGCCCGGGTGAGGCCGCCGGGGCCGGGCCCGACTTCATAAGCGCGCTGCCCGGCGAGCGGCCCCGGCACGCGTGCGATGCGATCGAGAAGTTGCTCGTCGAGCAGGAAATTCTGCCCCAGCGCCTTCGACGCGTTGAGCCCGTGCCGGGCGATGATCTCGCGCAGCGGCGGCAGCTGCCGCAGGGAAGGCGCGCTGCTGTCAGAAGCCGCGTTCACGCGGCGGCGAGGCGCCCGGCACAATCGGCCGCCATTTTGAGCGCCGCGATCATCGCCCCCGGCTCGGCCCGATCCTGCCCCGCAATCCCAAAGGCGGTGCCGTGGTCGGGCGCGGTGCGGACGATCGGCAGGCCGAGCGTCATGTTGACGCCGTCGTCGAAATGGAGGGTCTTCAGCGGCACCAGAGCCTGGTCGTGATAGAGGCAGAGGGCGGCGTCGTAGGTACGCCGCATCCGCTCGTGGAAGAGCGTGTCGGCCGCGAGCGGCCCCATGATTTCGGCATCCTCCTCGCGCAACCGCTCGACGGCCGGCCGGACGATGTCGATCTCCTCGCGGCCGAGCGCGCCGTCTTCCCCGGCATGGGGATTGAGGCCGGCAACGGCGAGCCGGGGCCGCGCGATCCCGAACAGGCGCTTCAGCGCCCGGATCGTCGTTCGCCCCTTGGCGACGATCAGCTCGGTGGTCAGCAGGTCCGGCACGGCCCGGAGCGGGACGTGGGTGGTGACGGGGACCGTGCGCAGGCTCGGCCCGGCCAGCATCATCGCCACCATGTCGCCGGCGACGCCGCAGCGTTCGGCGATGAACTCGGTCTGGCCGGGATGGACGAAGCCGACCGCATAAAGCTGCGCCTTCGACACCGGGCCGGTCACCACCGCGGAGGCCGCACCTGACCGGGTCAGCCCGACCGCGAGCTCGAGCGCGTGGAGGGAATTGCGGGCGCCGTCGAGCGTCGCGTGGCCGGGCCGCGTGTTTTCGCCGCCGTCGACGCGGATGACCGGCAGCGCCTCGTCGAAGCAGGCCGCGGCCTCGTCGGGATCGGACACGGCCCGGACCGGCCCGTCCCACACCGCCGCCACCGCCTCGAGCGAGCCGACGCCGAAGAACGGGGAGATGCCCTCGGACCGGCGGCGAAGCCAGGCCTTGGCGATGATTTCGGGGCCGATTCCCGCAGGGTCGCCCAAAGCGACCGCGAGGGGCGAGGCCATGCCCCGCGCCTCAGCGATAGTCGACGACGGCGTCGCGGCGGAGATCGCGGAGATAGCGCCGCGCCCGCATGTTCACCCGTTCCTCGGACAGCTGGTTGTAGACCTGGTCGTAGGACAAGGCGTTGACCGGCGCCGGATCGTCGCGGCCGCACAGGACGAGGATGCTGATCCGGTCGTTGACGGCGCCGAAGGGCGCCGTCGCCTGGCCGACGGAGAGGGCGAGCAGGGTCTGCTGCAGCGGACCGGGGAGATCGCGCACCTTGACCTGGTCGTTGGACACGACCTCGGCACCGATCTTGGCGGCCGCCGCTTCGGCGCCGCCGCACCCGCCCATGCTCTGCCCGGCCTGGGTCAGCTGCTGGATCTTGCCTTCGGCGTCGGCCCGCACCGTGTTTGGCGGGAAGGTGACGCTGACCTGCTTCAGGCTGAGCAAGGCATCGCGGGGATCCGCGGTCAGGATCTGGCGCGTGTCCTGGACGGCGATGATCGAGAAGCCGCCGGGAATGGCGATCGGGTCGCTGACGGTGCCGACCGGCAGCGTCCGCACGGCGCCGCCGATCTGCTCGGGAAGCTGCTCCGGCCGCACCCAGCCGAGGTCGCCGCCGATCGCGGCGGTCGAGGCCTCCGAGAATTGCCGGGCATAAGCGAGGAAGGAGGCGCCGCCGCGCAGCTGCTGGACGATCCGGTCCGCATTGGCGCGCGCCTGGGGGGCCGTCTCCGGCGTCGCCGACAGGAAGATTTCCGAGACCTTATATTCCTGGGCGCCCTTCTGGGCGTTGAGGCGGTCGATGATCGACTTCACCTCGTCCTCGCTGATGTTCACGAACGGCTCGATCTTGTGCTGCTGGAGCCGCTGCCACGACATTTCGCCCTTGATCTGGCGCTTGATCGACGTCGTCGAGGAGCCGGCGGCGCGCAGGTAGTCGGAGAATTGCTGCGGCGTCTTGTTGAAGCTCTGCGCGTAGCGGCCGAAATAGGCGTCGACCTCGCGCTGCTCGACCTTGATGTCGGCGGCTTCCGCCGCCTGGATCTGGAGCGTCTCGTCGACCAGGTTCCTCAGTACCTGGTCGCGCAGGCGCTGCATTTCCTCGGGCTGGACCCGGCCGCCATTGGCCATCACGATCAGGGCCAGGCGCTGGTCGACGTCGGTGGCGGTGATCACCGAGCCGTTGACGATCGCCGTCGCCTTGCGGATGCTGGTGTCGGTGTCGCCGAGGAAGACCGGATTGCTCGGCAGCTGGAGGTTCGCCGCCGACGGGCCGACCGCATTGGACGACGCCGGGGGGGTGGCGGGACCGGCGGTTGCCGCCACCGGCGCGGGCGCGGCGCGGGGCGGC
>JAQGLF010000169.1 GCA_028293025.1 Alphaproteobacteria bacterium | reverse complement strand
TTGGGCCTGATCGGCTGCGGCAATATCGGCTCGATCGTCGCCGAGCGGGCGCTCGGCCTCCGGATGAAGGTGATCGCCTATGATCCCTTCCTGACGCCCGAGCGGGCGCTCGATCACGGCGTCGAGAAGGTGACGCTCGACGAGCTGCTCGCCCGCGCCGATTTCATCACCCTCCACACGCCGCTCACCGACCAGCCCCGCAATCTCCTGAGCCGGGAGAATCTGGCGAAGGCCCGTCCCGGCGTACGCATCATCAATTGCGCGCGCGGCGGCCTGATCGACGAGGCGGCGCTGAAGGAGGCGCTGGAGAGCGGCCACGTCGCCGGCGCCGCGCTCGACGTCTTCGTCGAGGAGCCGGCGAAGGCGAACGCCCTTTTCGGCACGCCCGGCCTCGTGGCGACGCCCCATCTTGGCGCCTCGACCACCGAGGCCCAAGTCAACGTCGCCATCCAGGTCGCCGAGCAGATGTCGGAATTCCTCACCAGCGGCGGCGTCACCAACGCGCTCAACATGCCTTCGCTCTCGGCCGAGGAAGCGCCGAAGCTGAAGCCCTACATGGCGCTGGCCGAGAAGCTCGGCTCGCTGGTCGGCCAGCTCGAAGGCGAGCATCTCACCGGCGTCTCGATCGAGGTCGAGGGCGCAGCCGCCCAACTGAACCAGAAGCCCATCACCGGCGCCGTCCTCGCCGGGCTGATGAAGGTGTGGTCGGACAGTGTGAACATGGTCAACGCGCCCTTCCTCGCCCGGGAGCGTGGCCTCGACGTCCGCGAGGTCCGGCACGACCGCGAGGGCGACTATCACACGCTCATCCGGGTGACCGCGACGACCGCGCATGGCGAGCGGGCGGTCGCCGGCACCCTGTTCGGCAATGCCGCCCCGCGGCTCGTCGACATGTTCGGCATCCGCGTCGAGGCGGAGCTCGAAGGATCGATGATCTACATCGTCAACGAGGATACGCCCGGCTTCATCGGCCGCCTTGGCACCTCACTCGGCGAAGCGGGCGTCAACATCGGCACGTTCAACCTCGGTCGCCGTGCGGCGGGCGGCGAGGCTGTGGCTTTGGTGTCGGTGGACAGCGGGGTCGGGCCCGAGCTGGTCGCGAAGCTCGAAGCTCTGGGGGGCGTCAGACGCGTGAAGCCGCTGCGGTTTTGACTTCGGCAATGCCGCCCATTCTTGAGCGGTAGCCGGCCTTCGCTGTCGGCGCCTTCGCGCTAAGGGGTAGAGAGTGGACGGGCCCCCCGAAATCCGGCAATTTCCAGACGTCCCGAGAGTGGGGCGAAGACCCGGAGCATTTCGTCCAGACGGTGGCGAAGCTGGTGAAGGATAAGCCGATGCCGGAGAAGCACGAGTGATGCGGCTACGAGCCGACAACCCACCGCGCCCGGCATTGGGCCGCGCGAGGATAACCAGAGACTTGCGCGCGCCTCGGGCGGGCAGGCTGGTAATTTTCATCTGCGCGTTTCTGGTGTCTGCGCAGACACTTCCCGACGAGGTAGTCGAGACGTCGCCCGGCAATTTTGCCTGCTCCGCGGGAGCGGGCCGCTTTGAACGACACCCGCTGCCCGGCATCGTGGGAAACGAACTCCATGGCCGCATCCGCCTGATCGAGTCCGCCAAAAGCGATCGATGGTCGAGTTCCGGTGCTCTCGTGTTCCAGCTGGATCACGGCATCACCGGCGTTTTTGTGTCTAATCCCGCCCAGGATCCGTCGCATCTCTATATCGCAGTCAAGCGTCCGACGGAGAGCGAGATGGATGTCATCGCCCGTGCACCGGCAGATGCCTCGGTCGAGGTGAGCACATCTTTGGAAAATGGCGTGCTCACCGTAACTAGCGGCCGAATTTCCCGTCGGGTGCGGATTGGCCTGGTGGCTGTTGTCGGGCCGAGGCTGCATTGCCAATCAGGCCGTTTTGCCATCCAGATTTTGCCCAGCTCACCTGCCGAAGGACCTCCAGCCGCAAGATAATGCTCATCGCACCAGGGCGGGGTGTAAGCTGCGTAATCGCCAAAGAAAAGGCCGGAGGGTTGCCCCTCCGGCCTCTCCTTTGCTCGGGTGCCGATCGGTCGGACTTAGAAGTCCATCCCGCCCATGCCGCCCATGCCGCCGCCGCCCATGCCGCCGCCGCCGCCGGCCGGCTTGTCTTCCGGAGCCTCGCTCACCGCCGCTTCGGTGGTGATGAGGAGACCGGCGACCGAAGCCGCGTCCTGCAGCGCCGTGCGCACGACCTTGGTCGGATCGATGACGCCGGCCTGGACGAGGTTCTCGTAGACCTCGGTCTGGGCGTTGAAGCCCATCGTCTGGTCGTCGCCGTCGATCAGCTTGCCGGCGACGACGGCGCCGTCATGGCCCGCATTCTCGGCGATCTGGCGGATCGGCGACTGCAGCGCGCGGCGGACGATGTCGATGCCGCGGGTCTGGTCGTCGTTGACGCCTTTCATGCCCTCGAGCGCCTTGGTGGCGTAGAGAAGAGCGACGCCGCCGCCGGGGACGATGCCTTCCTCGACCGCGGCGCGGGTGGCGTGGAGCGCGTCGTCGACGCGGTCCTTGCGCTCCTTGACCTCGATCTCGCTCGAGCCGCCGACCTTGATCACGGCGACGCCGCCGGCGAGCTTGGCCAGCCGCTCCTGCAGCTTCTCCTTGTCATAGTCGCTGGTCGTGTTCTCGATCTGCTGGCGGATCGCCTCGACGCGGCCCTTGATCCGGTCGCCCTCGCCCGCACCGTCGACGATGGTCGTGTTGTCCTTGTCGATGGTGACGCGCTTGGCTTGGCCGAGCATGGCGACGGTGACGTTCTCGAGCTTGATGCCGAGATCCTCGCTGATCATCTCGCCATTGGTCAGGATGGCGATGTCCTCGAGCATCGCCTTGCGGCGATCGCCGAAGCCCGGCGCCTTGACCGCAGCGACCTTGAGGCCGCCGCGCAGCTTGTTGACGACGAGGGTGGCGAGCGCCTCGCCCTCGATATCCTCGGCGATGATCAGCAGCGGTCGGCCCGACTGCACCACCGCCTCGAGGATCGGAAGCATCGCCTGGAGATTGGAGAGCTTCTTCTCGTGGATGAGGATGTAGGGGTCGCTGAGCTCGACCTGCATCTTCTCGGGGTTGGTGATGAAGTAAGGCGAGAGGTAGCCGCGGTCGAACTGCATGCCCTCGACCACGTCGAGCTCGAACTCGAGGCCCTTGGCCTCCTCGACGGTGATCACGCCTTCCTTGCCGACCTTGTCCATCGCCTCGGCGATCTTCTCGCCGACGACGGTGTCGCCATTGGCGGAGATGATGCCGACCTGGGCAATCTCGTTCGAGCCCGAGACCGGCTTCGAGCGCGCCTTCAGATCCTCGACGACCCTGGTGACGGCGAGATCGATGCCGCGCTTCAGGTCCATCGGGTTCATGCCGGCCGCGACCGATTTCATGCCCTCGCGGACGATCGACTGGGCCAGCACGGTGGCGGTGGTGGTGCCGTCGCCGGCCAGGTCGTTGGTCTTCGACGCGACCTCGCGCAGCATCTGCGCGCCCATATTCTCGAACTTGTCCTTCAGCTCGATCTCCTTGGCGACGGTGACGCCGTCCTTGGTGATGCGGGGGCTGCCGAAGCTCTTGTCGAGGACGACGTTGCGGCCCTTGGGGCCGAGGGTCACCTTCACCGCGTCGGCGAGGATGTCGACGCCGCGCATGATGCGCTCACGGGCGTCACGCGAAAAGCGAACGTCTTTCGCTGCCATTTTGCTGTTTCCTTATATCAAGATGTTGATGTCGAAATGCGAATCCGGCCGGCTGGATCAGCCGACGATGCCGAGAATGTCGCTTTCCTTCATGATGAGCAGGTCCTCGCCGTCGAGGCGGACCTCGGTGCCAGACCATTTGCCGAACAGGATCTTGTCGCCGGCCTTGACGTCGAGCGGCGTCACCGTGCCGTCCTCGGCCCTGGTGCCGGCGCCGGCGGCGATGACCTCGCCCTCCTGCGGCTTTTCCTTGGCGGTATCGGGGATGATGATGCCGCCGGCCGTTTTTTCCTCGGCCTCGATGCGGCGAACGAGCACTCGGTCATGAAGCGGACGAAAGTTCATGCGCGTCACCTTCTCTTCTGTCATGCGGCTGCGGCCCCCCGAAGGGCGCCGCGACGGCCGCGGGTTGGGAATCTCGTTGGCACTCACCCCAGGCGAGTGCCAGCAACGGTGATTTAGGGCCTGTTCATCGCCGGTCAAGGGCGGGAGGGTGGTAAATTTGCTGCCCCGGCGCCGTTCGCCCGCGCAGCCGCATTTACACATGTTCGGGGCTGGTCTAGCCCAATGGCGAGGGGCTGCTGGAATCCGGGGACTCGCCATGACGTTCGCAGGCAAGATGTGGAAGCTTCTGGTCGGGGTGAAGGACGCCCTGGTCCTGATCGCGATGCTGCTCTTCTTCGTGGGCCTGTGGGCGGCGATGAGCGCTCGGCCCACGGTCGGGTCCGGCCAGAAGGGCGCCCTGCTCCTCCGGCTCGACGGACCGGTGGTCGAGCAGCCGTCGCAGCCGACCGCCAGCCAGGTGTTCGGCGGCTCGCGCGGCCCGCACGAATATCGCCTCCGCGACATGATCCAGGCGCTGCGGACGGCGGCGAAGGACAAGCGGGTGCCGGCGGTCGCGCTCGATCTCGACATCTTCGCGGGCGGCGGCCAGACCGCTTTGTCGCAGGTCGGCGCGGCGCTGGACGAGGTGCGCAAGGCCGGCAAGCCGGTGCTCGCTTACGCCACCGCCTATGACGACGACAGCTACCAGCTCGCCTCCCATGCCAGCGAGGTGTGGCTGAACCCGCTCGGCGGCGTGATCGTCACCGGTCCCGGCGGCAGTGAGCTGTTCTTCAAGGGGCTGATGGACAAGATCGGCGTCACCGCCAACGTCTACCGGGTCGGCACCTACAAGGCGGCGGTGGAGCCGTTCATCCGCAACGACATGTCGCCCGAGGCGAAGCAGGCGCTGCAGGGCGTCTACGGATCGATGTGGGAAAGCTGGCAGCAGGAGGTGAAGCGGGCGCGGCCCAAGGCCGACATCGCCGCTTATGTCGCCGACCCCAACGGCCGCATCGCCGCCGCCGGCGGCGACATGGCGCAGGCGGCGCTGAAAGCGGGCCTGGTCGACCATGTCGGCGACCGCACCGCCTTCGGCAAGCGCGTCGCCCAGATCGCCGGCACGCGCGACGAGGACGTTCCGGGCAGCTTCCGCAAGATCGATTACGAATCCTGGGCGGCGGCCAATCCGGTCGACGACGACGGCCAGATCGGCATCGTCACCGTCGCCGGCGACATCGTCGACGGCGATGCCGGGCCGGGGACGGCGGGAGCGGAGACGATCGTCCGCGCCCTCAACCGCGCGCTTCGCGACCGCGATCTCAAGGCCCTGGTGCTGCGCGTCGATTCCCCCGGCGGCTCGGCGCTCGCCTCCGAGCGGATCCGCCAGGCGGTGCTCGCCGCCAAGGCGAAGGGGCTGCCGGTCGTCGTCTCGATGGGCAACCTCGCCGCCAGCGGCGGCTATTGGGTGTCGACCGCCGGCGACAAGATCTATGCCGAGCCCTCGACCATCACCGGCTCGATCGGCGTCTTCGCCATCCTGCCGAGCTTCCAGGGAACGCTCGCCAAGCTCGGCATCGGCGCCGACGGGGTCAAGACGACGCCGCTTTCGGGCGAGCCGGACCTGATGCGCGGACCGAGCCCCGAGGTGGGCAAATTGCTCCAGACCGGTGTCGACAGCATCTACCGCCGCTTCCTCGCCGTGGTCGGCGCTTCGCGCCACATGCGCCCGGAGCAGGTCGACAAGATCGGCCAGGGCCATATCTGGGACGGCGGCACCGCCCGCCAGCTCGGCCTGGTCGACGCCTTTGGCGGCCTCGACGACGCGGTGCGCGAAGCGGCGCGGCTGGCGAAGCTCGATCCCGGCAAAGCCAAGGCGGTCTGGCTCGAGAAGAAGCCCGATTTCGGCGACCGCCTCCTCGCCTCGCTCGCGCGCGGCAACAAGGACGATGACGAGCAGGCCGGCGGCGACGCTTTCGCCCGCATTGCCGGCAAGCCCAGGCTGCTGCTCGTCCGCGCCATGGCCGAGGCGGACCGGCTCCTCTCCGGCCCGGCGATCCAGGCGCGCTGCCTCGAATGTCCGGGCAGCGACAGCGCCGTCCGCCAGCCGCCGCGAACCAGCGGCTTCACCCTGTGGCTGATGAAGCTGGTCGGCTGAGGCTCCGCGCCGCGACGCCGGACGACGCGGCCGCCGTCGCCGCGATCTACGCGCCTTATGTCGAGGGCAGCATCGTCTCGTTCGAGACGGAGGCGCCCGATGCGGCGGCGATGCGCGCGCGGATCGAGGCGGGGGGCGCCCTCTATCCCTGGCTTGCGGCGGTCGACGCGGCGGGCGATCTTGCCGGCTATGCTTATGCCAGCCCCTTCCGGCCGCGGCCGGCTTATCGCTACACGGTCGAGACAACGGTCTACGTCCGTCAGGGGCTGCACCGCCGCGGCATCGGCAGCCTCCTCTACCGGCCGCTGCTGGCGATGCTGGAGGCGCAGGGCTTCACCCAGGCCTTCGGCGCCATCACCCTCCCCAATGAGGCGAGCGTGACGCTGCACGAGCGGCTCGGCTTCGTCCGCGCCGGCACCTATCGCAAGGTCGGCTGGAAGCAGGACGGCTGGTGGGACGTCGGCCTCTGGCAGCGCCCGCTGGCGCCGGCGGCATTGCCTCCTGCCGAGCCGACGCCTTGGGCAGAGGTGGGGATTACTGAAGCCTAAAGTGATCCTGTCGGGATTACCCATCCGTTCGGGCTGAGTCTGTCGAAGCCCATTCCTTCTCCTGTTGAAGAACAGAAGGGAAGGCTTCGACAAGCTCAGCCCGAACGGTGTTTCATTATCGTTTGAACAGCTTACCGCCGATAAGCCGGAAGAGACCATGACCAGCGGATCGCGCAGGCGCGAAGCGCGAAGCCGGCGGCGGCGGCGATCAGGCCGGCCAGGAGACCGGGGAGGCCGAGGAGCAGCAGGGCGACGGTGAGCGCCGCGGACAGAGCGGCGGCGGTCACATAGAGCTCGGGCCGCATCAGGATCGACGGATCGCCGGCGAGAAGGTCGCGGATGATGCCGCCGAGGCAGCCGGTCAGCACGCCCATGCCGATCGCCGGGAGCGGCGCGACGCCGAAGGCGAGGCCCTTGGCCGCGCCGAAGCTCGCATAGGCGCCGAGACCCACCGCATCGAGCCAGAGCAGGGTCTGCCCTTTCCAGATTGCCCCCGGCGTCAGCCAGACGATGAGCGCGGCGGCGGCGCAGATGAGCAGGATCGTGTTCTGGTGGATCCAGAAGATCGGGGCGCCGATCAGCAGGTCGCGGGCGGTGCCGCCGCCGATTCCGGTCACCACGGCGAAGAAAATGAAGGTGACCAGGGTCTGCTTCTTGGCGGCGGCGACGAGCGCCCCGGACAGAGCGAAGACGGCGACGCCCGCCCAGTCGAGATAGTCGAGCAGGGGATCGAGCAAGGGCAGCGGCGCCACGGTCACCGCAGCCTGCGACGCATCAGCCGAACTGCTTCAGGCACTGGTCCAGCACCGCCACCGGCGAGCCGTGCTGGGCGATCGCCGCCAGCGCCTTGTCCCCCGCTGCCCGCTGGGCACTGAGGTCCGATCCGGCGCGGCTGCGCAGCGCCGGCCCGATCCGGTCGCTGAGCTTCGTCCGCAGCCCGCGATATTCGGACAGCTGGGCGGCATAATGGCCCTTGTCGGCTTCGAGCGCGGTGGCGGTGAACTGGGCGAGCTCGCTGCAGCCAAGCTGGGCGTCGAGCCGGCCCGCCGGCAGCGTCGCTTCGCCGGCCGCGGCCGCCGGAAAGGCGGCGCGGCAGGCGGGGGCGAGATCCTGCCATTTGCCGTTGGTCACGTCCGCCTGCAGCGCCGACATCCGCCGGCTGACCGCGCCCGCGGTCTCGGCCGAGAAGCGCCCATCTGCTGACCCGGCGAGCAAGGCGTAATGAAGGATCCGCCCCCGCGCGGCGAGGGGCAAGGGTTGGCTGACGTCGGCCGCCGCGTTCCGCGCCTCCGCCGCCGCGACGATCCCGCAAGTGGCAGCGCGGTCGACGGGATCGGTGGGCAGGCTCAGCGCCTTCGGACCGCCGCAGGAGGCGAGGGCAAGGCCGGCGAGGGCGATTGCGCTCGAAGATCGGTTCAGTATCCTGGCCATCATATGTGGATCGGCAGGCCGCGCACCGCCATCGCCGCTTCCTTGACCGCCTCGCTATGGGTCGGGTGGGCGTGGCAGGTATAGGCGATGTCTTCGGAAGTGGCGCCGAACTCCATCGCCTGGGCCGCCTGGGCGATCATCGTGCCGGCGACCGAGGCGATCATCCAGACGCCCAACACCCGGTCCGACTTCGCGTCGGCGATCACCTTGACGAAGCCGTCCGGCTCGCGATTGGTCTTGGCGCGGCTGTTGGCCATCATCGGGAATCTGCCGATTCTGACCTCGCCATGCGCCTTCGCCTCCTCTTCGGTGAGGCCGACGCCGGCGATCTCGGGCATGGTGTAGACCACGCTGGGGATGACGTTGTGATTCACGATGCCGGTCAAACCGGCGATATTCTCGGCGACGGCGATCCCTTCATCCTCCGCCTTGTGGGCGAGCATTGGCCCCGGCGTGACGTCGCCGATCGCCCAGATACCCGGCACGCCGGTGCGGAAATTGTGATCGACCTCGATCTGGCCGCGTTTGTTGAGCTGGATGCCCGCCGCGTCGAGGCCGAGGCCTTCGGTGTTCGGCCGCCTCCCGATCGAGACGAGGACGACGTCCGCCTCGATCGTCTCGGCCTGTCCTGAGCCTGTCGAAGGGCCGGCGGCGGGCTCCATCGTCAGCACGACGCTCTCGCCCTTGCGCTCCGCCTTGGTGACCTTGGTCGAGAGACGGAATTCGAAGCCCTGCTTCCTGAAGATCTTGTTCGCTTCCTTGCGGACGTCGCCGTCCATGCCGGGCAGGATCTGGTCGAGGAACTCGACCACCGTCACCTTCGCCCCGAGCCGCCGCCAGACCGAGCCGAGCTCGAGCCCGATGACGCCGCCGCCGATCACCACCATGTGCCCCGGCACCTTCGGCAAAGCCAGCGCGCCGGTCGAATCGACGATCCTTTCCTGGTCGATCTCGACGCCCGGCAACGGCGTGACCGAGGAGCCAGTGGCGATGACGAAATTCTTCGCCCGATAGGCGGTGCCGCCGATTTCGATCGCATCCTTGCCGGTGAAGCGGGCATGGCCCTTCAGCCATTCGATCTTGTTCTTCTTGAACAGGAAGGCGACGCCCTGGGTCAGGCCCTTCACTGCCTCGTCGCGGGTCGCGTGCATCGTTGGCAAATCGAGCTCGACGCCGGTCGTCTTCACCCCCCATTTGGCGAGCGTGCCGTGGTTCGCCTCCTCGAACAGCTCCGACGCGTGAAGCAGGGCTTTCGAAGGGATGCAGCCGACGTTGAGGCAGGTGCCGCCGAGCGTCTCCCTGCTCTCGACGCAGGCGGTCCGGAGGCCGAGCTGGGCGGCGCGGATCGCGGCCACATAGCCGCCCGGCCCGGCGCCGATGACGATCACGTCGAAGTCAGTCTCAGCCATCTCTTTTTCCTTATTCGCGGCTCAAAGGTCGATCAGCAACCGCGTCGGGTCCTCGATCGCTTCCTTCATGCGGACGAGGAAGGTGACCGCCTCGCGGCCGTCGATCAGGCGATGGTCGTAGCTCAGGGCCAGATACATCATCGGCCGGGCGACGATCTGGCCGTCCTTGACCACCGGCCTCTCCTCGATCCGGTGCATGCCGAGCACGGCCGATTGCGGCGGGTTGATGATCGGCGTCGACAGCAGGGAGCCAAAGACGCCGCCGTTGGAGATGGTGAAGGTGCCGCCCTGCATGTCCTGCAGGGTCAGCGTCCCGTCCTTGGCGCGGCGGCCGAAATCGGCGATCCTCTGCTCGATCTCGGCGAAGCTCAGGGCCTGGGCGTCGCGGATGACCGGCACGACGAGGCCGTTGGGGGCCGAAACCGCGACCGACACGTCGACATAGTCGCGATAGACGATCTCCTCACCCTCCAGCGAGGCGTTGACGGAGGGCACGTCGCGGGCGGCCAGGACCGCGGCTTTGATGAAGAAGCTCATGAAGCCGAGGCGGATGCCGTGCTTCTTGTCGAACAGGTCCTTGTAGCGGTTCCGTGCCTCGATCACGGCGCTCATGTCGACGTCGTTGAACGTCGTCAGCATCGCGGCCGTGTTCTGCGCTTCCTTGAGGCGGCGGGCGACGGTCTGGCGCAGCCGCGTCATCCGCACCCTCTCCTCGCGGCGCTCGCCGGGGGCGGAGGCGCGGGCCGGTTGCGAAGGGGGCGGCGGCGGCGGAGGCGGGGCCGCGGGAGGCGGCGGCGCTTCTTCCCGGGCTTTGGCGGCGGCGAGCACGTCGTCCTTGGTCAGCCGCCCGTCCTTGCCCGTGCCCCTGATCTTCGACGGGTCGAGATGATGTTCGAGGACGATGCGGCGCACCGCCGGGGAGAGGGTGAGGTTCGTCCCTTCCTCGTCGCCTTGGCCCTCGTCGTCGCTGATTTCGATATTTTCGCCCGGGCCCGGCGGATTGACCGGCGTCGAGACGGGCGCGGGCTGCGCGGCGGCGGGCTGGCGCTGCGCCGAACCGCCGGCGCCGGATTCGATCCGCGCGATCGCCGCGCCGACCGCGACGGTGTCGCCGACCTTGACCAGCTGCTCGCCCATCACGCCGTCGACCGGCGAGGGGATCTCGACCGCGACCTTGTCGGTCTCGAGGCTGGCGATCGGCTCGTCGGCCTTTACCGCGTCGCCGGGATTCTTCAGCCACTGGCCGAGCGTCGCTTCGGTGATCGATTCCCCGAGCGTCGGGACTTTGACTTCGGTCGCCATTCTTTTCCCTTCAGCCCGCCTTGCGCTGCGGCTGCGCGTTACTGCTACCTGTCCCGAGCCCTTCGGCGCCGCCTGTGGCGCCGCTCAGGACAGGCTTTGTCGAGGGATGGCCCAGCGCATCGGCAATCAAGGCCGCCTGCTCTGCCGCGTGGCGTTTGGCGAGCCCGGTGGCGGTGGAGGCGGAGGCGGCGCGACCGGCAAAGACCGGACGCGGCGGCTTGACGCCGGCCTCGGCCAGGCAACGCTCGATGCGATGCTCCACGAAGCTCCAGCAGCCCTGGTTCTTCGGTTCTTCCTGCGCCCAGATCACCGATTCGAGACTGGTCATCCGCTGCAGGCGCGCCACCAGAGGTTCGTCGGGGAAGGGATAGAGCTGCTCGATCCGCACCACCGCGATTTCGCGGTCGCCCGCTTTGTCCCGCGCCTCCATCAGTTCGTAGGCGAGCTTGCCGGAGCACAGCACCAGCCGCTTCACCTCCGCATCCGCGGGCGGGTTGAGATCGGAGAGGATGCGCCGGAAATGGCTGTCGCCGGTGAAGTCGGCGAGGGTCGAGACGGCGAGCTTGTGCCGGAGCAGCGACTTGGGCGTCATGATCGCCAGCGGCTTGCGGAAATCGCGATGCATCTGGCGGCGCAGGATGTGGAAATAATTGGCCGGGGTCGTGCAATTTGCGACCTGCATATTGTCCTCGGCGCAGAGCTGCAGATAGCGCTCCGGCCGCGCCGAGCTATGCTCCGGTCCCTGGCCTTCATAGCCGTGGGGCAGCAGCATCACGAGCCCGTTGGCGCGCAGCCACTTGGCCTCGCCCGAGGCGATGAACTGGTCGATGACGGTCTGCGCGCCGTTGGCGAAGTCGCCGAACTGCGCCTCCCACAAGACGAGCGTGTGCGGATCCGACAGGGCGTAGCCATATTCGAAGCCTAGCACTCCGAATTCGGAAAGCGGGCTGTCGCGCACTTCGAAACGGCCGCCCTCGATCCGGGTGAGCGGGATATATTTGTGGCCGTCATTCTGGTCGACCCAGACGGCGTGGCGCTGGCTGAACGTGCCGCGGGCGCTGTCCTGGCCGGACAAGCGGACCTGGAACCCCTCCTCGACCAGGGTGCCGAAGGCGAGCGCCTCGGCGGTCGCCCAGTCGAAACCCGCGCCGCTCTCGAGCATCTGGCGGCGGGCGTCGATGATCCGCTGCAGCGTCTTGTGGACGACGAGGTCGCCGGGGACGGTGGTGAGCGTCTTGCCGACCTTGCGGAGCGCCTCCTCGGCGACCGCGGTCGGCGCATTGCGCCGCTCGGTTTCGGGCGTGCCGGGGCGGCCCAGCCCGGTCCAGCGGCCTTCGAACCAGTCCGCCTTGTTGGGAAGATAGGAAATCGCAGCCTCGAACTCGTTTTCCAGCGTCGCGGTGAAGTCGGCGATCCTCTTGTCGATCGCGCCTTTGTCGATCACGCCTTCCTCGGCCAGCCGGGCGCCGTAAAGCTCGGAGATCGGCGGGTGCTTGCGGATCTCGGCATACATGAGCGGCTGGGTGAAGCTCGGCTCGTCGCCTTCATTGTGGCCGAAGCGGCGATAGCACCACATGTCGATGACGATGTCGCGCTTGAATTTCTGGCGATATTCGATGGCGAGCTTGCAGGCGAAGGTCACCGCTTCGGGATCGTCGCCGTTGACGTGGAGGATCGGCGCCTGGACCGATTTGGCGACGTCCGAGGGATAAGGCGACGAGCGGGCGAATTGCGGCGAGGTGGTGAAGCCGACCTGGTTGTTGACGATGAAATGGAGGGTGCCGCCGGTGCCGTAGCCGGGCAGGCCGGAGAAGCCGAAACATTCCGCGACGATGCCCTGGCCCGCAAAGGCCGCGTCGCCGTGGAGGAGGACGGGGAGGACCTGCGTCCCCTCCTCGTCGCTGCGCATCACCTGCTGGGCGCGCGCCTTGCCGAGCACGACCGGATCGACCGCTTCCAGATGGCTCGGATTGGGCAGCAGCGAGAGATGGACCCTGATCCCCTCGAACTCGCGGTCGGACGAGGTGCCGAGATGGTATTTGACGTCGCCCGAGCCGCCGACATCCTCCGGATTGGCCGAGCCGCCGGCGAATTCGGAGAAGATCGCGCGATAGGGCTTGCCCATCACGTTGGCGAGCACGTTGAGCCGGCCGCGATGCGACATGCCGAACACCATCTCGCGCACGCCGTACTGGCCGCCATATTTGAGCACGGCCTCGAGCGCCGGGATCATCGACTCGCCGCCGTCGAGGCCGAAGCGCTTGGTGCCGACATATTTGCGGGCGAGGAAATGCTCCCACTGTTCCGCCTCGATCACCTTGGAGAGGATCGCCTGCTTGCCTTCCGGGGTGAAGCGGATCTCGGCGTCCTTGCCCTCCATCCGCTCCTGGAGGAAGCGGCGCTCTCCGACCTCGTTGATGTACATATATTCGAGGCCGACCTTGCCGCAATAATTGGCGCGCAGGACCTCGACCAGCTCGCGGATCGTCGCCCATT
>JAQGLF010000164.1 GCA_028293025.1 Alphaproteobacteria bacterium | reverse complement strand
TTCCCCTTCCTCCTTCTCCTGCTCGCGCTGGCGGCGCCGGCGCGGGCGCAGCTGCCCCCGGGTGAGAAGGCGATGGCCGTGCGGCTGGTCGCGGAGACCGATCGGCCGGCGCCGGGAAGCCGGGTCTCGCTCGCTCTGCTGATGAGCCCGAAGCCCGGCTGGCACGGTTACTGGCAGAATCCCGGCGATGCCGGCGCGCCGACCCGGATCGCCTGGTCCCTGCCGGCGGGCGTCAAGGCCGGGCCGCTTCTCTATCCGGTGCCGGAGCGGCTGCTAATCTCCGGGCTGATGAACTATGTCTATCAGGGCCCCTATGCCGAGCTGACCGGTGTCGACATTCCCTCGGGCCTCGCCCCGGGGACCCGGCTGCCGTTGCGGGCGAAGGTCGATTATCTCGTCTGCACCGAGCGGATCTGCGTGCCCGAAACCGCCATGGTCGCGACCGATCTGGTCGTCGGCGCCGGCGGCGCGGAGCGGCGGGCGGAGTTCGACCGCTATCGGATGGCCTTGCCGAAGCCGCTCGGCGCGACCGGCCGGTTCGCGCTGGCGGGGGGCCGCCTGCGGATCGCGGTGCCGCTCCCCGCCGCGACTCCGGTCGCGGACCCTTATTTCTTCCCGCTGACGGAAAATGCCGCGCTCTACGCTGCGCCGCAGAAAGTCTCGCGCCAAGGCGACATGCTGATCGTCGAGACGGCGGCCGGAGCGGCGAAGCCCGGCGCCCTCGCCGGGGTGCTCCGCATCGGTCCCGGCCTGGGGCTGGCGGTGGAGGCGGCGCCGGGGGCGGTGCCGCCGGCGGGCGTTCCGGTGACGGGCGATGCGGAGGCGGGCGCGCGGGCGACCCAGCCTCTGCTGCTCACCCTGCTCGCCGCCTTGCTCGGCGGGCTCCTGCTCAACGTCATGCCCTGCGTCTTCCCGATCCTCAGCCTTAAGGCGCTGAGCCTCGCCCGCGCCGGTGGGGATGAAGGCGCGGCGCGGCGGGAGGCGGTGGCCTACACCGCCGGCATCATTGTGGTCTGCCTCGGCCTCGGCGGCATCCTGCTGGCGCTGCGGGCGGGGGGCTCGGCGGCGGGCTGGGCCTTCCAGCTCCAGGATCCGCGCGTGATCCTGGTCCTGCTGCTGCTGGTGAGCGCGATCGCGCTCAACCTCGCCGGCCTGTTCGAGCTTCCCGTCCTCGGCGGCGGCGACAGGCTTGCCGGCCGCGGCGGCGTAGCCGGCGCCTTCTGGACGGGCGCGCTGGCCGCCTTCGTCGCCACGCCGTGCAGCGGCCCGTTCATGGCGACCGCGCTCGGCGCCGCTTTGCTCCTGCCGGGGCCGCTCGCGCTGGCGGTGTTCGGCGGCCTCGGCCTCGGCCTCGCTCTCCCATTCCTGCTGCTCGGCTTCGTGCCGCCGCTGCGGCGGATGCTGCCCCGGCCGGGAACGTGGATGAACCGGCTGCGGCGCATCCTCGCCGTGCCGATGTTCCTCACCGCTTTGTGGCTCGGCTGGCTGCTCGGCCGGCTGTCTGGGCGCGAGGGACTGGCGCTCGGCATCGCCGCGACCCTGATCGTGGCGGCCGCTCTGTGGTGGGCGGGCCGGCGGCAGCAATGGCGCTTCGCCCTGCCGGCCATGGTCGCGGCGTCCCTTGCCGCCCTCGTCGTCCTGCCCAACGCCGTGCCCGCCGCCGCCGAGACGGGCGGCGTGCTGAAGGCGGAAAGGTTCAGCGAGGCACGGCTGGCGGCGCTGCGGGCCACGGGACGACCGGTCTTCGTCTATTTCACCGCCGACTGGTGCCTCACCTGCAAGGTCAACGAGAAAGCGGTGCTGGAGCGCGACGAGGTCGCCCGCGCCTTCGCCGGGCGCCACGTCGCGGTGCTGGTCGGCGACTGGACCCGCGGCGATCCCGGGATCGGCCGCTTCATCGAGAAGCAGGGCCGCTCGGGCGTCCCCCTTTACCTCTGGTACGCCCCCGGCAAGGGCGCTGAAATCCTGCCTCAGCTCCTGACCGTTGGCAGCGTGGCGGGGCTGGCGGCTTAAAGATCCCCCCCTGCAAAAGCGGGGGAGGAACTAGCGGGTCAATTCGGCCAGGCGCGGGTGCCGGCGACCCAGGTCTCGAGCACCTTGATATTGCGGATGTCCTGGGGGCTCGCGCCGGCGAAGATGTCGCGGTCGATGAAGATGAAATCGGCATAATGGCCTTTGTCGAGGCTGCCGAGCCGGTCCTCGGCGAAGCCGGCATAAGCCGCGCCGCGGGTGAAGGCGGCGAGCGCCTGTTCGAGCGTCAGCTCCTGTTCCGGCATCCATCCCCCGGCGGGTTCGCCGCGCGCATCCTCTCGGCTGATCGCGGCGGCGAGGCCGGGGAAGGGGTTGGGCGATTCCACCGGGAAGTCGGAGCCGAAAGCGAGCGGGACATTGTTCGCCAGCATCGATTTCCAGGCATAGGAGCCGCCGAGCCGCTCCGTCCCCATCCGCGCCTGCGCCATCCGCCAGTCGGAGGTCTCGTGGGTCGGCTGCATCGACGCGATCGTGCCGTGCCGCCCGAATTTCGGAAGGTCGATCGGGTCGACGATCTGGGCATGCTCGATCCGCCAGCGCCGGTCGCCCTTGTAGCTGTCGGCGAGCTCGTCGATCGCGCCGAGGATCTGGGCGTTGGCGGCGTCGCCGATGGCGTGGACCGCGACCTGGAAATTGTCCATCGCCGCGCGGCTCATCAGATTGCGGATCTCGGCGTCGGAATGGAAGGGGAGGCCGCGCTGCGTCGGCGCGTCCTTATAGGGCTGCTTGAGCCAGGCGCCGCGCGAGCCGAGCGCGCCGTCGGCGTAGAATTTGACGCCGATCATGCGCAGCCGACTGTCGTAGAGCCAGGGCGTCGGGCCGGTGCCGGCGACGGCGAGGGCGGATTCGATGCCGAGGCCGTAGGAGATGATGCGGACCTTGAGCGTGCCGGTATCGCCGGCGCGGCGCATCACCAGCCAGTCTTCCGGGCTGGTGCCCATGTCGCAGGCGCCGACCAGCCCGTAGGAAAGCATGATCTGCTGCGCCTTCTCGAACGCCTGGTCGCGGATCCGGGGGAGGGGAGGCGGGATGATGCGGGCGACGAGGTCCTTGGCGGCGTCGACGAAAATGCCGGTCGGCCGCCCGGCCGCGGTCTCGATGCGGCCGCCGGGCGGCGAAGGGGTCCGTCCGTCCACCTTGGCCTCGCGCATCGCCGCGCCGTTCGCCCAGCCGGCATGGCCGTCGACCCGTTCGAGCCAGACCGGGCGGTCGCCGACCACCGCGTCGAGGTCGGCCGCGGTCGGGAAATGGCCGAGGCCCCAGCTTTCCTGGTTCCAGCCGCGTCCGACGATCCAGCGCGGGCGGGGATTGGCGGCGGCATAAGCGGCGATCTTCGCCTGCGCCTCGGCGAGGCTGCGCGTCCCCGACAGATCGAGCTGCAGCGCCCCGAAGCCCAGCTCCATGACGTGGCCATGGGCGTCGATCAGGCCGGGGAGGAGGGTGCGGCCCCTGCCGTCGAAGCGATAGCGGGTGCGGTCCGGCTTGCGGTCGCCGCGCTGCAGGAGCTGGATCACCTTGCCGTCGTCGCCGATCC
Source organism: Alphaproteobacteria bacterium (assembly GCA_028293025.1). GTDB lineage: Bacteria > Pseudomonadota > Alphaproteobacteria > Sphingomonadales > Sphingomonadaceae > Allosphingosinicella. The sequence goes on along the minus strand of JAQGLF010000164.1, from coordinate 9,073 downwards.
AGATCGCCGAGAAGCGGGCGATCCGCCCCTGGCCGTCGAGATTGTAGCCGTTCACATTGTCGACCAGCACGTCGGCCAGAGCGGCGCTCGCCCAGCAGAGGAGGGCGAGGGCGGCGAGGAGCTTTTTCAGGGACATGGCCAATCCGATAAGCAGTGTTTCGCCGCTGCGCTATCCCCGGAGCGCGATCACGCCCGTTGCGGGAAACGGCGCCGGGCCCTAGACCGCCCGCCGATGGCCAGCCCCGCCGCCCAGCCCGACCCGCGCGTCACCCTGGCCGACATCCAGGCGGCGGCGAAGCGGATCGAGGGGGCGGTGGTGCGCACCCCCACCCATTTCGCCCGCACCCTGTCCCAGCTGACCGGCGCCGAAATCTGGGTGAAGTTCGAGAATCTCCAGTTCACCGCCGCCTATAAGGAACGCGGCGCGCTCAACAAATTGCTGCTGATGGACGAGGCGACGCGCAGCCGCGGCGTCATCGCCGCCTCGGCCGGCAACCACGCCCAGGCGGTCGCCTATCACGGCGCCCGGCTCGGCGTGCCGGTGACGATCGTAATGCCGCGCTCGACCCCGAGCATCAAGGTGATGCAGACCGAAGGCCATGGCGCCGAGGTGGTGCTCCACGCCGAGATGTTCGACGAAGCCTATGCCGAGGCGCTGCGGCTGGCGGAGGAGCGCGGGCTCACCTTCATCCATCCGTTCGAGGATGTGGAGATCATGGCCGGACAGGGGACGGTGGCGCTGGAGCTGCTCGCCGACGCCCCGGCGGTCGACACCCTGGTCGTGCCGATCGGCGGCGGCGGCCTCATTTCCGGCATCGCCACCGCCGCCAGGGCGCTGCGCCCGGAGATCAGGATCGTGGGCGTCCAGGCCGAGCTTTACCCGAGCATGTATTGCAGCTTCACCGGCAGCGACCTGCCCTCCGCGGGCGACACGATCGCGGAAGGAATCGCGGTCAAGAAGCCGGCGAAGCTGACCTCGCAGATCATCCGCAATCTCGTCGACGAGATCCTGCTCGTCTCCGAAAACGACATCGAGACGGCGGTCGCCCTCTACCTGCAGATCGAGAAGAGCGTCGCCGAAGGGGCGGGGGCGGCGGGCCTCGCCGCCCTGCTCGCCCATCGCGAGCGCTTCGAGGGTCGGAAGATCGGGCTCATCCTCACCGGCGGCAATATCGACACCCGGCTGCTCGCCACCGTCCTGCTGCGCGACCTCTACCGGTCCGGGCGCATGTCGCGGCTGCGCATCCAGCTCCAGGACCGGCCGGGGGCGCTCTACTCGGTGGTGCGCCTGTTCGAGCGGCACGGGGTCAACATTCTCGAGGTCGACCACCAGCGCGTCTTCACCGCCTTGCCGGCCAAGGACGCGTTCATCGACATCGATTGCGAGGCGCGCGACGCCGCGCATTTGCGCGCTCTCGTCGACGAGTTGCAGGGCGAAGGGTTCAACGTCCATCCCGTAGAGATTCGCTGAGCTTCTGTCCCGGGGCGGAACGCGCGCCGGTTAAGCTTGTTTTCGCGCCGGGCCGCTCTTTTCAACCGGGCTCGGAAGCCGCATAAAGATTCCGGCAACCACGCCCCTCGATCCCCGGAGTCCCGTTGAGCGCACCATTCCGCTTTCCCCGCTTCTTCGTCACCAGCCCCGCCCCTTGCCCCTATCTTCCGGGCAAGACGGAGCGGAAGGTGTTCACGGAGCTGTCGGGCCAGCATGCGGGCGACCTCAACGACGCGCTCGGGCGGATCGGCTTCCGGCGCAGCCAGGCGGTCGCCTACCGGCCGAGCTGCATCGATTGCGCCGCCTGCGTCTCGGTCCGCGTGGTGACCGGCGAATTCCAGCCGAACAGCACCCAGCGCCGGATGATGAAGCGCCACGCCGATCTCGAAGTCACCGCCTGCAAGCCCTGGGCGACCGAGGAGCAATATGCCCTGCTCCGCCGCTATCTGAAGCGGCGCCATCCGGACGGCGGCATGGTCGGCATGGACGAGAGCGACTTCTCCGACATGATCGAGCAGAGCCCGGTCAAGACCTATGTCGTCGAATATCGCGAGCCCGGCGAAGGCGGCCGCCCGGGCCGCCTGGTCGGCGCCTGCCTGACCGACCAGCAGGCCGACGGCCTGTCGATGATCTACAGCTTCTTCGAGCCCGACGAACCGGCCCGCTCCGGCCTCGGCACCTATATCATCCTCGATCATATCATCCGCGCCGGCCGGGCCGGCCTGCCCTATGTCTATCTCGGCTATTGGGTCGAGAATTCGCGGCGCATGGCCTATAAGGCGCGGTTCCGCCCGCTCGAGCGGCTGGGCCCGCACGGCTGGCAGATCTTCGACCCCGACCAGCGCGAGCTTCCGCTCAGCCGCTAACGGCGCGCGGCGCCGGCAACCGGCCCTTAATCCTTAGCCTCTAGATTTCCGGCTTATGGAGTGGGGAAAAACTTGCTTCGGCAAGCTCATCGACGCGGGCGAGACGGAGAGCCGCGCCGGCCGCGCGCTGCTGGAAGAACGCTATCGGGCGCTGCAGCGGCAGATCCCGCTCCTCTACACGGTGGCGCTGACCAACTTCCTCGGCCTCCATCTCGCCACCGGCGGCCGTATCGGCTCGCTCTACAGCGTCTCGACCCTGCTGGTCGGCCTGGTCTGCCTGCGCCTCGCCCATTGGCTGAGGGTCCGCAACCGCCGGCTCTCGCCGGAGCGCATCCTCGTCGAGCTGACCAAGACCTGGTGCTATGCGCTGATCATCAGCATCGGCTTCTGCGCTTATGCCCTGCACCTGCTCCAGGTCGTGCCGCCCGCTTATGACGATTATGTGATCTTCTTCGGCAGCTTCGCGGCGCTGGGCTGCGCTTACGGCATCACCTCCTATCCGGCCGCCGCCCGGCTGCCGCTGGTCTTCCTCGGCCTGCCGCTGGCGTTGCGGCTGCTTCTGTTCCGCGACGCGGCCCATCTCGGCCTCGGCATCAGCCTCGCCCTGATCCTGCTCCTCATCACCCGGCTGCTCGGCATCCACAATCGCGGCTTCCGCGCGCTCGTCGAATCGCGCACCAACATCGCCGACGAGCGCGAGCGGGCCCGCCGCGCCGAGCGGACCGCCAAGGCCGAGAAAGCCAAGGCCAAGAGGATCGCCGACACCGATCCGCTGACCGGCCTCGCCAACCGCCGCGCCTTCCTCCGCCATCTCACCCGCCGCGCCAATGCGCTGGCGAAGAGCCGCGGCGGCTTCGCCCTCGCCATGGTCGATCTCGACGGCTTCAAGCCGATCAACGACACGTTCGGCCACGCCACCGGCGATTCCGTCCTGACCGAGGTCGGCGTCCGCCTTGCCGCGACGGGCGGCGGCGCCTCGCTCATCGCCCGCACCGGCGGCGACGAATTCGCCTTGCTGTTTCCGGACGCGCGGGATGCCGGTACCGCCCAGGCGGCGGGCGCCGCCATCTGCGCGGCCCTGCAGCAGCCTTTCCTGGTCGAGGGCCGAGAGTTCCGCATCTCGGGCTGCTGCGGGATCACGCTTCTCGGCCGTGGCGACTGCAACGTCGAGCAGGCGCTGATCCGCGCCGACACCGCGCTTTACCGCGCCAAGCAGAGCGGCCGCGCCGGCGTCGCCGTCTTCTCGAAAGAGATGGACGAGATCCACCGCCGCCGGAAACAGGTCGAGAAGGCGCTCCGCCTCGCCGAGGTGCAGGAAAGCATCTCGCTCGTCTTCCAGCCGATCCGCGACCTTGCCACCGGCGAGCTGCGCGCCTTCGAGGCGCTGGCGCGCTGGGACCATCCGGAGCTGGGGCGGGTGCCGCCCGACCAGTTCATCCCGATCGCCGAGCAGATCAACGTGATCGAGGCGATCAGCGACCGCCTGCTCGCCAAGGCGGCGCGCGCGGCGCGGACCTGGGCCTCGACCATCCGCCTCTCCTTCAACGTCAGCGCCGTCCAGCTCTGCACCCCCGGCTCGGCCGGGCGTATCCTCGGGGTGATCGAGGAGGAGGGGCTCGATCCCGCCCGGCTCCAGGTCGAGGTGACCGAGACCGCCCTGCTCGCCGATTTCGAGGTCGCGCGCCGCAACCTCCAGGCGTTGCGGGCGGCGGGCGCGCGGATCGTGCTCGACGATTTCGGCGCCGGCCACGCATCCATCTCCTATCTGCGCGAGATGCAGTTCGACGGCATCAAGCTCGACGGCTCGCTCGTCTGCTCGGTGCTGGACTCGCTGCGCGGCCGCCGGCTGCTCAAGGGCGTGCTCGACCTTTGCGCGTCCTTGGGCCTGCCCTGCGTCGCCGAGCATATCGAAGGCGAGGACCAGCTCGCCTTGCTGCGCGAGCTCGGCTGCCGCGACGGCCAGGGCTTCCTGATCTCGCCGCCGCTGCTCGAGGTCGAAGCGATGGCCTTGGCGACGCCGAAGGTCAGCCCGATCCGCGGCCGCCACGCCGCCTGAGCGGCGCCCGCGCAACGACAACAGAACCGGCGACAAAAAGAACCGGCGCCCGCATTGCTGCGGACGCCGGTCTTTACGCCCCGCTCGAAAAATCGGGTCAGGCGACCTTCGCGGCTTCCAGATCCTCGGGATCGCGAAGCACGTAGCCGCGGCCCCAGACGGTCTCGATATAATTCTCGCCGCCGCAGGCCAGCGACAGCTTCTTGCGCAGCTTGCAGATGAAGACGTCGATGATCTTGAGCTCCGGCTCGTCCATGCCGCCGTAAAGGTGGTTGAGGAACATTTCCTTGGTCAGCGTGGTGGCCTTGCGGAGCGAGAGCAGCTCCAGCATCGCATATTCCTTGCCGGTCAGGTGCACCCGGGCGCCGTCGACCTCGACCGTCTTGGCATCGAGGTTCACGGCCAGCTTGCCGGTGCGAATCACCGATTGCGAATGGCCCTTGGAGCGGCGCACGACCGCGTGGATGCGGGCGACCAGCTCGTCGCGGTGGAACGGCTTGGTGACGTAATCGTCGGCGCCGAAGCCGAGCGCGCGGACCTTGGAATCCATCTCGCTGATGCCGGACAGGATGAGAACCGGCGTGCCGACCTTGGCCAGCCGGAGCTTCTTCAGCACGTCGTAGCCGTGCATGTCCGGGAGGTTGAGGTCGAGCAGGATGATGTCGTAATCGTACAGCTTGCCGAGGTCCAAGCCCTCTTCGCCGAGGTCGGTCGTATAGACGTTGAAGCCTTCGCCGCTCAGCATCAGCTCGATGCTTTTCGCGGTGGTGGGCTCGTCTTCGATCAGCAGAACGCGCATGGTGCTTGCCCCTCTTTCAGCGGTCCCCGGCGTCTCGTGGCGCCGTTTTCCCCTGTTGCAGTTCATTAACCATCGCAGATGTGAACGCAAAAGGTTAATTTCGAATTAAACGAGGAATCCCAATGAGTCGCGCAAATGTTGCACCAACGCAACAGAAGTACCGGGGCGCTCCGGTGCCGGAAGAGCGCATCCTGTTCATCGATGCCGAGGCGCTGGTGATCGACAAGCCGGCGGGGATGGCGGTGCATCCCGGGCCGCGCACGCCCGCCAGCCTGGAGGATCATCTGGACTCGCTGCGCTTCGGCTTCCTCCGCCGCCCGACCCCCGTCCATCGGCTCGACCGCGACACCAGCGGCTGCCTGCTGCTCGCCCGCAATCCCAAGGCGCACCGGCGTTTCCAGCAGGCTTTCGAGGCGGGGACGGTGGCGAAGACCTATGTCGCCATCCTCGCCGGCGCGATCGAGCGGGAAGAGGGCGTCATCGACATGAAACTGCGCAAGGTTTCGACGCCCGAAAGCGGGTGGCGCATGGTCGCGGATCCCGACGGACAGTCGGCGGTGACCCGCTGGCGCAGGCTGGCGGAGCGGGACGGGCGGACGGCGATCCTCTTCTCGCCGGCGACGGGGCGGACGCACCAGCTTCGCGTCCATGCCGCCGCGGCGCTCGGCGTGCCGATCGCCGGCGATCCGGTCTATGGCGACGGACAGGGGCCGATGCTGCTCCACGCTTTGTCGCTGTTCATGGAGCGCCAAAGCAAGGCGCCGGTCGAGGCGCGGGCGCCTTTGCCCGCCGCCTTCGCCGCCGCGGGGTTCGGCGATGTCGCCTGAGCCGTTCGCGCTTCCCGAAGAGGCGCTGGAGGAGAAATTCCTCGCCTCGACCGGGCCCGGCGGCCAGAACGTCAACAAGGTGGCGACGGCGGTGCAGCTGCGCTGCGACGTGTTCGGGCTCGGCCTCGCGCCGGACGTCTATGCGCGGCTGAAGATTCTGGCGGGGAGCCGGATGACCGACGCCGGCGAGATCGTCATCACCGCGCGATCCTATCGGACCCAGGAGCAAAACCGCGAAGATGCGCGGGCGCGGCTGGCGGAACTGATCTCCAGGGCCCACATCCGCCAGGCCAAGCGCATCCGCACCCGCCCCAGCCGCGCCGCCAAGGCGAAACGGGTGGAGACGAAGAAGGGGCGCGGCGCGGTCAAGAAAGCGCGGTCCCGGCCGCCTGTGGAGTGACGGAATGTACGATTTCAAGATCGCCGCCGCGGATAAAGCCACGCTCTATCGCGAGCTCAACCAGATGGCGGACGCACTGACCGAGGGCGAGCCGGACGGGATCGCCAATATGGCGAACGTCGCCGCCTTGCTCTGGGAAACCCTGCCGGACCTCAATTGGGCGGGCTTTTACCGCAATGTCGGCGGCGAGCTGGTGCTGGGGCCGTTCCAGGGCCGCGCCGCCTGCATCCGCATCCCCTTCGGCAAGGGCGTGTGCGGCGCGGCGGCGGCCACCCGCGCGCCGCAATGCGTCGAGGACGTGAACGCCTTTCCCGGCCATATCGCCTGCGACAGCGCCTCCGTTTCCGAGCTGGTGGTGCCGATCGTGCACGAAGACAGGCTGATCGGCGTCATCGATCTCGACAGCCCGCGCCGCGCCCGCTTCGATCAGGAAGACGTCGCGGGCTGTATCGAATTGGCACGGCGGCTGGCGCCCCGTCTCGCCTGCGTAGCAAAAGCCGTCCCCGAGGGTTAAGAAAGTCCTAATGCCGCTCTTCGCTGCGAAGAGTCGGCCGCGCCTTCACAAGGGGAAAGCGACGATGAGGACTTTCACTTTCGTTGCGCTGGCCGCCTCGGCCGCGGGTTTCGCGCCGGCCATGGCGCAGACGGTGCCGGATCCGGATTACGGGATGCAGGGGCCCGCGGCGCCGCCGCCCGCGCACATGCGCGCTGCCCCGCCCCCGGGCACGACCTGGCACGCTCCGGCCCAGCCGATGCAGATGCAGCAGATGCAGATGCAGATGCGCGGCCCGCCGCCGCAAATGGGCGCCGCTCCCCAGGGGATGCCGCAAAGGTTCGTCCTTCACCGCATGGGCCCCGGCCCGGGGATGGGACCCGGCATGGGTTCGCAGCGCCGGCACGTCGAATTCCGCCGGATCGAGCGCGGCGGCGTCGTGCCGCGTCACTGGTGGGGGCCGCAGGTCCAGGTCCGCAACTGGCAGACGTACGGTTTCCCGCAGCCTTTCGCCGGCGGCCGCTGGATCCGTTATTATGACGACGCCTTGCTGATCGACGGCGATGGCCGCGTCTACGACAGCCGGCCGGGCTGGGACTGGGACCGCTATGGCGACCGCTGGGATTATGACGATGACGGCGTGCCGGTCTATGCCGGTGACGGCGATTACCAGCCGCAGCGCCGCGACCACGAATATGCGGAGCGCTACGAGCATGAGGACATGGGCCCCGGCCCGAACGTGCGCGAGCGCGTCTATATGGCGCGTCCGCCGATGCCCCCGCCCTGCGCGAGCACTTGCGGCGGCGGTTACGGCTACGGCTATGGCGCGGGTTATGGCTACGGCCCGGTCCTGGTGACCGAGACCACCATCACCGAGCCCGCGGTGGTCGAGGCCCGCACCTACGTCTCCTACCAGACGGTGCGGGTGCCGGTGCGCCACCATCGCCGCGCCGTCCGGCGCTGCTCCTGCCGCGTGTCGGCGCCGCCGGTGCTCGGCGAGCGCGGCTGACGCCGCCTCGCCGGATCAGCTCAGCCGGTCCAGCGCCTCGTCGCTGAGCCGGCCGGGCACGATCACCACCGGGCAGGGCAGGGTCCCCGCCACCGCGCCCGAGAAATGGGCGACGAGCGGGCCGGGCCCGCTTTCGGCGGCGGCGCCGAGGACGAGGGCGGCGATGTCCTCCCGTTCCTTCAGCACGTCGGCGATCACCCTCACCGGCTCGCCGTGGCGGACGAGCACCGCCCGCTGGACGCCGGCTTCCTCGTCGATCGCGCTCGCCGCCTGCAGCCCCATCGCTTCGGCGCGCAGCCGCGCTTCCTCCTCCATCGCCGCCTGGACGGCGCCCCATTGGACGAATTCCTGCGGCGGCATCACCGCCAGGATCAGCACCGAGCCGCCGGTGCGGGCGGCGCGGCGGGCGGCGTAACGCAGCGCCACGTCCGCCTCGCCGGTCTCGTCCACCACGACCAGATATGACCGCATCTTGCCCCCTTTGCGAGGCGCGATGCTGCGCCAGATCGCGGGGCCGCGCAAGCGCCGCACCCTCGGCCAGCCGGCAGGCCGCTCAGGACGGACTTGACCCGGCACCAATGGATGCTGTTTGGCGTTCAGCGCGCAGCCGGTCCAAGGAGCCCGTCCTCTTATGCCCATCGAGCTGAAGATGCCCGCTCTCTCGCCGACCATGGAGGAAGGGACGCTGGCCAAATGGCTGGTCAAGGAAGGCGACAAGGTCGCCGCCGGCGATCTGCTCGCCGAGATCGAGACCGACAAGGCGACGATGGAGTTCGAGGCAGTCGACGAAGGGACGGTCGCGAAGATCCTCGTGCCGGAAGGCACGGACGAGGTGAAGGTCGGCACGGTGATCGCGCTGATCGCCGGCGAGGATGAAGATGCCTCCGCCGCATCCGCGCCTGCGGCCGCGAAGGAGCCGGTGGCGAAAGATGGCGGCGAAACCGGCGCCGGCCAGCCGGCCACCGAGGCGAAAGCCGCGCCCGCGCCACCGCCCGCGGCCCAAGCCGCCGCTCCGGCGCCCCAGCCCAAGGCCGATTCCGGCGACCGGATCAAGGCGAGCCCGCTCGCGCGCCGTCTCGCCGAGCAGCGCGGCGTCGACCTTGCCGGGCTCAAAGGCTCCGGCCCCAACGG
>JAQGLF010000162.1 GCA_028293025.1 Alphaproteobacteria bacterium | reverse complement strand
CGGCGAAACGGCGGAGGCGCGCCGCCTTGCCGCCCAGGTGCTGGCGCGCCGGCCCGGCCTGCCGAGCGCGATGCTCAACCTGGCCGGGGCGGATCTCGCCGAGGGGCAGGCGGCGGAAGCGGAAGCGGCGGCGCGGGCACTCAGCGGCGACGGCCGCGCCGACGCCAAAGACCGGGTCGTCGCCTTCGGCCTGCTCGGCGATGCGCTCGACGCACAGGGGCGGTTCGCCGAAGCCTTTGCCGCCTGGAGCGATGCCAATAAGCTGCTCCGGCATTGCTACCGGCCGGCGTTCGAAGGGCGGCCAGGGACGCTGGCGCTGGTGCGATCGCTGACCGCCGCGATCGAGGGCCGGAAGGTTCCGGCCGCCGAGGGTCCCGGCGACCCGGGTCCGGCGCAGCGCCACGTCTTCCTGCTTGGCTTCCCGCGCTCCGGCACGACCCTGATCGAGCAGGTGCTCGAGGAGCATCCCGATATCGTCACCATGCCGGAGCGCGATTGCCTGGTCGAAGGCTCGCGCGACTGGCTCGCCGACGCGGCGCGGCTCGAGGCGCTGTGCGCGGCACCCGAATCCGCGCTTGCCCCCTATCGCGACTCCTATTGGCGGCGGGTGCGCGCGGAGGGCATCGAACCCGACGGGCGCGTGTTCATCGACAAGAATCCTTTCAGCAGCTTCCGCCTGCCTCTGATTGCCCGCCTGTTCCCGAAGGCGCGCATCCTGTTCGCGCGGCGCGATCCGCGCGACATCGTCCTGTCCTGCTTCCGGCACCGCTTCCAGATGTCGGCCGCCGCCTGGCAGATGCTGACGCTGGAAGGTGCCGCCGAGCTCTACGGGGCGACGATAGCACTGGCGGCGGCGAGCGAGGCGGCCTTCGGTCTCCAATGGCATTCGACCGCGCTCGAGGCGATCGTCGCCGATTTCGACGGCGAGACGCGACGGATCTGCGGCGCGATCGGCGTGACCTGGAAGCCGGCGCTGCGCGACTTCGCCGTGCATGCCGGCGCCCGCGATGTGGCGACGCCGAGCGGGCCGCAGCTCGTCCGCGGCCTCAACGCGCGCGGGATCGGCAAATGGCGCGATTACGAGGCCCAGCTGGCCCCGGCCCTATCGATCCTGGCGCCCTGGCTGGAGGGCCTCGACGCGCGTTGACAAGCGCGGTGAGCCCCCCTAGTTCGCGCCGCCTACCCCCTATCGTGCCCAGGTGGCGGAATTGGTAGACGCACCAGCTTCAGGTGCTGGCGCTCGCAAGGGCGTGGAGGTTCGAGTCCTCTCCTGGGCACCATGATCGTCGGTCCCTCGCAGAGGGGCGACAATGTCGGGGGACATTGTCGACACGATCATCCGCGTAGCGCGAGCGTCCCGCCGAGCTATGAAGTGCACGAGCCTTGGCGGCGGGACCGATGAGCATGGCCCTCTTCTCAATGGCGAGGAGAGGATTATTCGGTAGCTTCGCCGGCCTCGCCTTCCCCTGCCTGGTCGAGCAGATAGGGCTCGACGTCGCCGGTCAGCTTGAGGGTGAGCGGCTGACCGTGGCGGTCCATGGTCTTGCCGGCCTGGACGCGGATCCAGCCTTCCGAGATGCAATATTCCTCGACGTCGCGGCGCTCGCGGCCCTTGAAGCGGATGCCGATGCCGCGCCGCAGCAGGTCGGCGTTGAACCAGGGGCTGCGCGGGTTGAGGGACAGGCGGTCGGGAAGCTCGTCGGCCATAAAGCAAGGTCTCGTCGGTTGGTCGCGCCTCTCTAGCGTCTCCGCCGCCAAGGTCCACATCCAGCGGAACTCGGAACGCCGGCCCTCGTTGCGGGGTGGAGAAATCAGGAGGCCTTTATGTCCAGCATTCCCAATTCCGCCATGCCCCATGCCCAGGTTCGCGAAGAGGAACCCGAAAGCGGCGGCTTCGCCGGCGGCCTGCGCGAACTCGTCCGCGACAATCCGAAGACGGCGATGGCGGCGGGCGCTGCCGTCCTTGCCGGCGCCGTCGCCGCGGCGGCGATTCCCCTGGTGAAGGGCGCCCGGGCGAAGTCCGGCGGATCGAAGTCGGGCGGCGCGCGCAAGAAGGGCGGCTAAGCCCCCACCCCGTCATCCTGACGAAAGTCAGGACCCATGAACACGGAGCAGCCGGACTTTGGCAGTCGGTGTTCATGGGTCCCGGATCAAGTCCGGGATGACGATGGGCATTGCCGGTGACGATCGGGACCGCTGACACCGGTTCGGGTTCGCTAAAGCTTTCGTAAGGCTCGCGCGGCTATCTCCCCTCCCACACAGGAGGGGCCCGCAAGTGCACAATCTTCGATCCTCGATCCGCGCCCGCGAAGCCGGCGCACCCGCCCGTCCGCTCTCGCTCGAGGAGCGGCGCCGCGAGGCGCTCGCCCCCGAGCCGTCCGACCTGCCGAAAGGCGAGCGCCGCACCAGCGCCCAGCGCCGCGCCGAGCGGCACAAGGGCGTCGTCGAACGCGCCGCCATCCTCTATCGCGGCAAGAGGGCGTTGGTCGCCGTCGCCAATTTCTCGAAGGGCGGCGTCACCATCGAGACCGGCCTGACGCCCGAGATCGGCGAGGCCCTGCTGCTCGAGCTGCCGGGCAAGCAACCCGCCGAAGCGCGGGTGCGCTGGGTGAAGCCCGGCCGGGTCGGGCTGGCGTTGGCCTGAATTCCCCCTCCCCTCTCCCTTTGAGGGGGATTTGCCTTCGCAACCCGACGCGCTTTCCTCCGTTATCCTCTCGTAACGACAGGGAGGCGCGAATGCCGGTTTCCAACACCTCGATCGTCGAGCGGATCGCGCGGGTCATCGCCGGCCGGATCGTCAGCATCAACGCCGAAGGCGGCGATCCGTCCGCGGGCGACCGGGTCGATTCGATCTGGCGCGACTATGCCGAGGATGCGCGCTCGGTGCTGCGCACTTTGCGCGAGCCCGATGCGGTGATGGCCGAGGCGGGCGATGCGGAGATCTGGGAACGAATGGTCCTCGCCGCCCTGGAGGCCGAAGGAGCCTCCGCTTAGGAGCCTTCCACCTGCCGCTCGCCGAGCGGGTTGTTCGGCCGGAACATCGTGTCGCTCATCGCGTGGAGGTCGCCCGAGGCGGTCTGGCTGTCGAGCCGCTCGCGGTCGCGCGCGCGATAGACGTGCTCGACCCGGTCGACCTCGTCGGCGTCGATGCAGAACAAGGCCAGCGCCTCGCGGCCCATGGCGACGGCCGATTCGAACAGCTCGCGGATCGTGCATTTGAGGTCGAGCGGAGCGAGCTCCATCATGTGCACGCGGTCATAGGCGCGAACGAACACCGCCGCCTGCGGGAAGGCCTGGAGGACCGGCGCGAGCCGGCGGGCAGGGACCGCGCCGTCGACGCAGAAGAGCAAAGCCTTGGCCTCGGCGGCGCCGGCGAGGCGGAGCAGATCGAGCCGCGTGCCGTCGCCATAATAGACCTTCATGCCGAAGCTGCCGGCGACCTCGATCTGGCTCGGCTTCGAATCGATCAGGGTGACGCTGATCTCCTTCGCCATCAGCATCTGCGCCACGGTCTGGCCGAAGCGGCCGTAGCCGATGACGATCGCGCTGGTCGGCGGCGAGGCTTCGGGGCCGTCGAGCCCGGCACCGGCATTGCGGGTGGAGCGCCGGTCGATCCAGTCGTTGACCATCATCAGGAAGGGCGTCGTCGCCATCGACAAAGTGACGATGGCGCTGAACAGGCTGGCCGCCTGGGGGGCGACGAGCTGCGCATTCTGGGCCGCCGCGAACAGGACGAAGGCGAACTCGCCGCCCTGGCTGAGCAGCAGGCCGAGCTTCAGCGCCCGCCGCGTCTCCATCCGGAAGGTCTTGCCGATGCCGAACAGCACCAGCGCCTTCACGAGCACGAGCGCCGCGGCCATGCCGATGACGAAGAGCGGCCGCGCCCAGATGGCGTGGAGGTCCAGCATCATGCCGATTGCGACGAAGAACAGACCGAGCAGGATCGAACGGAACGGGTCGATGTCCGCCTCCAGCTCGTGGCGGTAGGGGGAATCGGCGAGCATCACGCCGGCGACGAAGGCGCCCAAGGCGGGGGAGAGATGGAGCGCCTCCATCACCGCGGCGGCGGCAAGGACGATGAACAGGCCGGCGACGACGAACAATTCGCGCTCGCTGATCCGGCCGACGAGGCGGAAGAGCGGGTTGATCACGAACCGGCCGACGAGGACGAGCCCGGCGATCGCGGCCACGGTCGAGAGGCCGAGCTGCCAGCCGGGCGGCGCGCTGGGATTGGCGGGCGCGCGGGACAGAGCGGCGATGATCGTGATCAGGGGCACGATCGACAGATCCTGGAAGAGCAGGATCGAGAAGGCGCGCTCGCCGGCGGGCGTGTTGATCGAGCCGTCGGCACGAAGGCTCGGCAGCACCTGCGCGGTCGACGACAAAGCGAGCGGCAGGCCGATGGCGAGAGAGGCGGCGAGGCTGAAGCCGGTGGCGAGGTAGACCACGCCGGTCAAAGCGAGGCCGACGAGCGTCACCTGGAGCAGGCCAAGCCCGAAAATGTCGTTCCTGAGACGCAGCAGCCGCGACGGCTGCAGCTCGAGGCCGACCAGGAAGAGGAGGAGGACGATGCCGAAATCGGCGACGTGGATCATCTCCTCGCCGCCGGTGATGAGGCCGAGGCCCTGCGGTCCGATCAGGGCGCCGGCGAGCAGATAGCCGAGCACGGCGCCGAGGCCGAGGCGGCGGAAGGCCATGACGAAGGCCATGGCCGCGCCGAGGATGATCACCCCGTCGCGCAGGAAGAAGGCGACCGCCTGCTGGGCGGGAGCCCCGCCCATCAGCTGCAAGCCCCGCGATTCCGGGCCTGTGCCGCGGCCTCGGCGGCGGCGGCGAAGGCGAGCAGGATCGAGGCGTGGCGGGCGGGGAAGCGGCGCGCTTCGGCGAACACGTCCAGGCCCGGCCATCCGCCGGGTTCGGCGCGCGTCCCCGCCAGATAGGCGGCGAGCGCGTCGCGGGCGGCGGCGAGCTCGGCGCCGGTGC
>JAQGLF010000148.1 GCA_028293025.1 Alphaproteobacteria bacterium | reverse complement strand
AAGCTGCCGCGCGCGACCATCCTCGGCTTCACCATGCCCGGCTTCGCCACCGGCGAGGCGACCAAGTCGAACGCCTGGGCGCTGATGAAGGCGCTGGGGATCGTCGGCGAGGAGATCGACATCCGCCCGGCGGCGATGCAGATGCTGAAGGACATGGGCCATCCTTTCGCGCGCGGCGAGCCCGTCTACGACGTCACCTTCGAGAATGTGCAGGCGGGGCTGCGCACCGACTATCTGTTCCGCCTCGCCAACCAGCGCCGCGGCTTCGTCGTCGGCACCGGCGACCTTTCGGAGATCGCTCTGGGCTGGTCGACCTACGGCGTCGGCGACCAGATGAGCCATTATGCGGTCAATGCCGGCGTTCCCAAGACCCTGATCCAGTATCTGGTCCGCTGGGCGGTAAAGACCGGGCAGTTCGATGCGGAGACCGACCGCATCCTCGAGGCGATCCTCGCCACCAGGATCTCGCCCGAACTGGTGCCGGCCGACGACGAAGCGGGGATGCAGTCGACCGAGGACAAGATCGGCCCCTACGAGCTGCACGATTTCTTCCTCTTCCACATCCTTCGCTCCGGCCAGAAGCCATCGAAGGTCGCCTTCCTGGCCTGGCAGGCGTGGAAGGACGCGTCGGCCGGATTGTGGCCGGCTGGCTATCCCGACGCGCTCAAGCGCGGCTACGATCTGCCGACGATCCGCAAGTGGCTGGAGGTCTTCCTCTTCCGCTTCTTCCAGATCAGCCAGTTCAAGCGCACCGCCATCCCCAATTCGCCGAAAGTCTCGGCCGGCGGCAGCCTCAGCCCGCGCGGCGACTGGCGGGCGCCGGCGGACGGCACGGCAGGGCCGTGGCTCGACGAATTGAAAGGATCGCTGGACGGCTGACGGATCGGCCCGTCAGCGAAACAACCCAGCTTAAAGCTGATCTGGATCAGCCTGAACCTTGCTGCACTGCGGGAACTCAGCGCGGTCGGGCACGTTATCCCGGAAGTACTTCCAAGTCCGAGGGAATTCCGTTGATCAAGCTGTCCACCGCCTCAAGCCTGGGGCAGAGCCACACCGCGCCCCAGACTCATGACCAAAGTCTGATCTGTTTCTCCCATTTGCGGTGGAACTTCGTCTTTCAGCGCCCCCAGCATCTGATGAGCCGCTTCGCCGAGGCGCGCCGGGTGATCTTCTGGGAAGAGCCCGAGGCCGCGCTCCCCGAATGCGAACCCGCGCTCGGCATCCGCACCTGCGCCGAGACCGGCGTCGTCGTCGTCACTCCGTCGCTGCCCGAGGGGCTGAGCGAGGAAGAGCGTGAAACGACGCTGAAGACCTTGCTCGACACGTTCCTCGCGGGCGAGCAGGGGCCGTTCGTCCGCTGGTATTACACGCCGATGATGCTGCCTTTCTCGCGCGACGTGCCGTCGGCCTGCA
The DNA here is from genome assembly GCA_028293025.1 of Alphaproteobacteria bacterium. Lineage (GTDB taxonomy): Bacteria > Pseudomonadota > Alphaproteobacteria > Sphingomonadales > Sphingomonadaceae > Allosphingosinicella. Next base: position 5,820 of record JAQGLF010000148.1, on the reverse strand, counting down.
CGGTCTACGATTGCATGGACGAGCTGGCGAATTTCCGCTTCGCGCCGCCGCAGCTGCTCGAACTCGAGCGCGAGCTGCTGGCCACGTCGGACGTCGTCTTCACCGGCGGCTACAGCCTCTACGAGGCAAAGAAGAACCGCCACCCGAACATCCACCCCTTCCCTTCCAGCGTCGACCGCAACCATTTCGCGCAGGCGCGGGCGATGGACGCGGTGCCGGACGACCAGGGATCGCTGCCGCGGCCGCGCTTCGGCTTCTACGGCGTCGTCGACGAGAGGATGGACTTCGACCTGCTTGCCGTTCTTGCGGACGCGCATCCCGAATGGTCGATCGTGGTTGTCGGTCCGGTGGTGAAGGTCGATTCCGCCGATTTGCCGCAGCGGGCGAACGTCCATTATCTCGGCGGCAAGACCTATGACGAGCTGCCGGTCTATCTCGGCGGCTGGGACGTCGCCTTGATGCCCTTCGCGATCAACGATTCGACCAAGTTCATCTCGCCGACCAAGACGCCCGAATATCTCGCTGGCGGCCGGCCGGTGGTGTCGACGCCGATCACCGACGTCATCCGCCATTATGCCGATCTGGAGGCGGTGTTCATCGCCGACGGCGCCGAAGCCTTCGTCAAGGCATGCGAGGACGCGCTCGCCCTCGCCCGGGGCGATGACGAATGGCTGAGGGAGGTCGACGTCAAGCTCGCGAACCTCAGCTGGGACATCACCTATGCCCGCATGGCCGGGCTGGTGCGCGAGGCAATCAAGGTCCCGTCGGCGGGCCCGAACATCGTCAAGAAGGCGAGCAAGAAGGCCTATGACTATCTCGTCGTCGGCGCCGGCTTCGCGGGCTCGGTGATCGCCGAGCGGCTGGCGAGCCAGCTCGGCGCGCACGTGCTGGTCATCGACAAGCGGCCGCACGTCGCCGGCAATGCCTACGACCATCTCGACGAAGCCGGCGTGCTCATCCACCAATATGGGCCGCACATCTTCCACACCAATTCGGACGAGATCGTCGACTATCTGTCTCGTTTCACCGCCTGGCGGCCCTATGAGCACAGAGTGCTCGCCCAGGTACGCGGCCAGCTGGTGCCGATCCCGATCAACCGGACGACGCTCAACAAATTGTTCGGGTTGAACCTGCAGACGGAGCAGGAAGCCGCAGCCTATCTCGCCTCGCGGGCGGAGCCGGTCGGCGAGATCAGGACCTCCGAGGACGTCGTCATCTCGGCCGTCGGGCGCGAGCTCTACGAGCTCTTCTTCCAGGGCTATACCCGCAAGCAATGGGGCATCGACCCGAGCGGCCTCGACAAGGCGGTGACGGCGCGGATCCCGACCCGCACCAACATCGACGACCGCTATTTCGGCGACAAGCACCAGATCATGCCGCGCGACGGCTATACCGCGATGTTCAACCGGATGCTCGACCATCCCAACATCGATGTGCTGCTCTCGACCGATTACAAAGATATCGTCGACGAGATCGACGCCGGCCACATCGTCTTCACCGGACCGGTCGACGAATATTTCGGCTTCCGCTTCGGCAAGCTGCCCTATCGAAGCCTGCGCTTCGAGCATAAGGTGGTCGCGCGGGAGACGTTCCAGCCGGTGGCGGTGGTCAATTATCCCGACCCGCAAGTGCCCTATACCCGCATCACCGAATACAAATATCTGACCGGCCAGCTTCATCCGAAGACGAGCCTCACCTACGAATATCCGTCGGCGGAGGGCGATCCCTATTACCCGATCCCGCGGGCGGAGAATCAGGCGCTCTACAAGAAATACGAGGCGCTGGCCGATTCGACGCCGGGCGTCACCTTCGTCGGCCGGCTGGCGACCTATCGCTATTACAATATGGACCAGGTCGTCGGCCAGGCGCTCGCCGCCTTCCGTCGGCTGAAGGCCCGGATCGACGCCGAAGCCTCGGTCCGTCCAAACATCTGGACCCAGGCGGCGGAGTAAGAGCTCCTCCCCGGATCGGGGAGGAGTTGGTCACGCCGCTTCCTGTGATCTTCCTTCGGTCCGCAGCATCAGGCTGCCCTCGCCCTCGTCCACGTGGATGACGCTGCCGTCGCCGATCTCGCCGCGGAGGAGGGCGTCGGCGAGCGGGTCCTGCAGGTATTTCTGGACCGCGCGCTTCAGCGGGCGGGCGCCGTAGACCGGATCGTAGCCGACCCGGCCGAGCCAGGCGCGCGCCGGCTCGCCGAGTTCGACCCGGATCTTCCGTTCGGCCAGCAATTTGTTCAGCCGCTCGAGCTGGATGTCGACGATCGGGCCCATATGCTCGGCCCCGAGCCGATGGAAGAGGATGATCTCGTCCAGCCGGTTGAGGAATTCCGGCCGGAAATGGCCGCGGACCACCTCCATCACCTGCGGCTCGACCTTCTCGACGCTCTCGTCGTCGGTGAGGCTGGAGAGATATTGGCTGCCGAGGTTCGAGGTCAGGATGATGATCGTGTTGGTGAAGTCGACCGTGCGGCCCTGACCGTCGGTCAGCCGGCCGTCGTCGAGCACCTGGAGGAGGACGTTGAACACGTCGCCATGCGCTTTCTCCACCTCGTCGAACAATATGACCTGATAAGGCCGGCGCCGCACCGCCTCGGTCAGCACGCCGCCTTCCTCATAGCCGACATAGCCCGGAGGGGCGCCGATCAGCCGGGCGACGCTGTGCTTCTCCATGAATTCCGACATGTCGATCCGCACCATCGCGCTCGCATCGTCGAACAGGAATTCGGCGAGCGCCTTGGTCAGCTCGGTTTTGCCGACGCCGGTCGGGCCGAGGAACAGGAAGCTCCCCATCGGCCGGTTCGGGTCCTGGAGGCCCGCCCGGGCGCGGCGGATGGCGCGGGAGACCGCTTCCACCGCCTGGCGCTGGCCGATGACGCGGCGGCCGAGCGCGTCCTCCATGTGCAGCAATTTCTCACGCTCGCCCTCGAGCATCCGGTCGACCGGGATGCCGGTCCAGCGGGAGACGACGCCGGCGATATCCTCGCCGGTCACCTCCTCGCGCAGCATCGCGCTCTGGCTCACCGCCTGGGCTTCGGCGAGCTGCTTCTCGAGCTGCGGGATGCGGCCGTATTGGAGCTCGCCGGCCTTGGCGAGGTCGCCGGCCCGCTGCGCCTGCTCGAGCTCGAGCCGCGCGGCGTCGAGCTGCTCCTTGACCTTGCTCTCGGCCTGGATCTTCTCCTTCTCGGCCTGCCAGCGCTGGGTGAGCTCGGCCGATTGCTGCTCGAGATTGGCGAGCTCCGCCTCGAGATTGGCGAGCCGCTCCTTCGAGGCCTTGTCATTCTCCTTCTTCAGCGCCTCGCGCTCGATCTTGAGCTGGATGATGCGCCGATCGAGATTTTCGATCTCCTCGGGCTTGGATTCGACCTCCATGCGCAGCCGCGAGGCGGCTTCGTCCATCAGGTCGATCGCCTTGTCCGGCAGGAAGCGGTCGGTGATGTAGCGGTTCGACAGGGTGGCCGACGCGACGATCGCGCCGTCGGTGATCCTGACGCCGTGGTGGAGCTCGTATTTCTCCTTGAGCCCGCGCAGGATCGAGATGGTGTCCTCGACCGTCGGCTCGCCGATGAAGACCGGCTGGAAGCGCCGCTGCAGCGCCGGGTCCTTCTCGACATGCTTCCTGTATTCGTCGAGCGTGGTGGCGCCGATGCAGTGGAGCTCGCCGCGGGCCAGCGCCGGCTTCAGCAGATTGGAGGCGTCCATCGCGCCTTCCGATTTGCCGGCGCCGATCAGGGTGTGCATCTCGTCGATGAACAGGATGACGTCGCCTTCGGCCTGCTTGACCTCGTCGAGCACGCCCTTCAGCCTTTCCTCGAACTCGCCGCGATATTTGGCGCCGGCGATGAGGCTGCCCATGTCGAGCGCCATCAGCCGCCGGTCCTTCAGGCTGTCGGGCACGTCGCCATTGGCGATGCGCAGCGCCAGCCCCTCGGCGATCGCGGTCTTGCCGACGCCGGGGTCGCCGATCAGCACCGGATTGTTCTTGGTGCGGCGGGCGAGGATCTGCATGGTCCGGCGGATCTCCTCGTCGCGGCCGATGACCGGATCGAGCTTGCCGTCGCGCGCCGCCTGGGTGAGGTCGCGGGCGAATTTCTTCAGCGCATCGTAGCGGTCCTCGGCCGACTGGGTGTCGGCGGTGCGGCCGCCGCGCAATTCGTTGATCGCCGCATTGAGCGCGTCGGCCTTGACGCCCGCATCGGCGAGCGCCTTGCCGGCGTCGTTGTTCTTGCCAAGCACCAGAGCGAGCAGCAGCCGCTCGACGGTGACGTAGCTGTCGCCCGCTTTCTGGGCGACCTGCTCGGCCTGGTCGAGGACTCGCAGGCTCTCGGCGTCGAGAGCGGGCGTCGCATTGGCGCCGCCGCCGGTCACGGCGGGGATTATCGCCAGCGCCTCGTCGGTCTCGCGCCGGGCCGCGTCCGCGCTGCCGCCGGCGCGGGCGATCAGCCCTGAGGCCATGCCCTGCTCGTCCTCGAGCAGCGCCTTGAGCAGGTGCACCGGCGTGATGCGCTGGTGGTCCATGCGCAGAGCGACGGTCTGCGCCGCCTGCAGAAAGCCGCGCGCCCGTTCGGTGAATTTCTCAAGGTTCATCTCAACCCCTCTACGATCTCCTATGGCCGATATGGTGTTGCCCTTCGGCAACACAAGAGGCGGCAAGCCGTCCGCTTTCGCACGATTTCGCGTCAATCAAATCAAGCTCTTAACGCGGTGTTGCGTGCCCAAATCGCGGCGCTATGGTGCGCTCCAAATCAGACTCACCGGAGAGATGTCCCATGCGCTCCTTCACGCTTGCCTCGGCGTTGCTCGCCGGCTTCAGCCTCGGCCCCGTCGCGGCCATTGCCGCCGCCCCCCCGGCCGTGGCGCCGGCGCCGGTCGAAGCGCTCGTCCGGGCGGTCGACATCCCCTATCAGCAATTCACCCTGGCCAACGGCCTGCGGGTCATCGTCCACGAGGACCATAAGGCGCCGGTCGTCGCCGTCTCGGTCTGGTATCATGTCGGCTCGAAGGACGAGCCGACCGGCAAGACCGGCTTCGCCCATCTGTTCGAGCATCTGATGTTCGGCGGCTCCGAGCATAGCGACCAGAGCTGGTTCACGCCGATGCAGCAGATCGGCGCGACCGACATGAACGGCACCACCTGGTTCGACCGCACCAATTATTTCGAGACGGTGCCGCGCGGCGCGCTGGAGACCGCCTTGTTCCTCGAATCGGACCGGATGGGGCATCTGCTCGGCGCCGTCACCCAGAGCAAGCTCGATATCCAGCGCGGCGTCGTCCAGAACGAGAAGAGGCAGGGCGACAACGAGCCTTACGGCCTCGTCCAATATGCGCAGCTCGAGGCGCTCTTCCCGGAAGGCCATCCCTATCATCACACAACGATCGGCTCGATGTCCGATCTCGACGCCGCCAGCCTCGCGACGGTGAAGGACTGGTTCCGCTCGCATTACGGCCCGAACAATGCGGTGCTCGTCCTCGCCGGCGACATCGACCTGCCGACGGCGCGGCGCCTGGTCGAGAAATATTTCGGCGACATCCCGCGCGGCCCGCAATCGGTCCCCGCCTCGGCCGCCGTGCCGACGCTGCCTGCGCCGAAATCGGAGGAGCTGCACGATCAGGTCGCGACCACCCGGCTCTACCGGATGTGGGTCGTGCCCGGCCTCACCGACCCGGCCTTTGCCGCGATCGACATCGGCGCCGACGTCCTCGGCGGCCTGTCCAGCTCGCGCCTCGACAACGCGCTCGTCCGGGGCGAGAAGCTCGCCGTCTCGGTCAGCGCCAATGTGCAGCCGTTCGAGCGGGTCAGCCTGCTCGAGGTCACCGCCGACGT
>JAQGLF010000126.1 GCA_028293025.1 Alphaproteobacteria bacterium | reverse complement strand
CTCGTTGCTGGTCGCCGACGGAGTCACCCGGCCGGTCCCCGCAAAGGACGCCGTCGCCGCGGGCGCCGAACGCGACTGGACGCAAGGCGAGCAGCCCGGTGTCGCCTGGCTGTTCCCAGGCCCCGACCACAATCCGCGGGCGCCGATCGTCCGCGTCGCGATCAAGCATCTCGCCGGGCAGAGCGTAAAGCTCTTCTCCGGCGGCCGCCCCGTCGACGCCGTCGCCTATGACGGCGAGAGCAGGAGCCGCGACGGCAGCTTCGCGGTCAGCGTCTGGCGCGGCGTGCCGCTGGAGACGGGCGCGACCGAGCTCAGCGCCGAGGTGCGCAATGCCGACGGCACGATGGCCGAGACCCTCCACCGCATCGTCCATTACGGGGCCAGCCCGATGCGCGCCGAGCTGCTGCGCGACCGCTCGTTGCTGGTCGCCGACGGAGTCACCCGCCCGGTCTTCGCCGTCCGCCTGACGGATCGCGACGGCCGGCCGGTCCGCCACGGCCTGGTCGGCGATTTCGAAGTGCCGGAGCCTTATTATCCGGCGGTCGAGGCGGACGCGCAGCAGGCGCGCCAGCTCGCCGGCCTAGAGCGCGCCAAGCCTTTCTGGCACGTCCAGGGCGACGACGGCATCGCCTATATCGAGCTCGAGCCGACCACGGCTTCGGGCTCGGTCAGCCTTCGCTTCACCTTCCGGGACGGCGAGACCAGCCGCGAGCAAAGGCTCGAGACCTGGCTGGACCCCGGTCAGCGGCCGTGGACGATCGTCGGCCTCGCCGAGGGGACGGTCGGTTACAACCGCCTCAACAATCGCCTCGAGGCTTTGGGCACCGAGCATGGCAAGCGGCTGACCGACGGCCGCCTCGCCCTCTACGCCAAGGGCCGGATCCGCGGGAAATGGCTGCTGACGCTCGCTTATGACAGCGACAAGAAGAAGGACGAGACCCGCTTCGCCGGCGCGATCGATCCGAACAGCTATTACACCATCTACGCCGACCGCAGCGAGCGCCGCTACGACGCGGCATCGGTGAAGAAGCTCTATCTGAAGCTCGAGCGGCCGCAATTCTACGCTTTGTTCGGCGATTACCAGACCGGCATCGACGAGCCGCAGCTCGCCCGCTACGTCCGCGCCTTCACCGGCGCCAAGGCGGAATATCGCTCGGCGCGGGTCTCCGCCCTCGCCTTCGCCGCCGACGCGCCCGGCAGCCATCGCCGCGACGACATCCAGGGCAACGGCCTTTCCGGCCCCTATGCGCTCGGCGCCCGCAACCTGCTTCCGAACAGCGAGCGCATCTCGATCGAATTGCGCGACCGGCTGCGCTCCGACCGGATCGTCGAGACGCGCCTGCTCACCCGCTACATCGATTACGAGATCGACTATGCGGCCGGCACGATCCGCTTCAAGCAGCCGATCCTCAGCCGCAATTCGGACCTCGACCCGCAATTCATCGTCGCCGAATATGAAGTGGACGGAATCGCCCGCACGCATCTCAATGCCGGCGGCCGGGCGAGCTGGCGGACCCGCGACCAGAAGCTGCAGATCGCCGCCACCGGCCTTCACGACGCCACCGACCAGGGGAGCACCGACCTCGCCGGGGCCGATCTGCGCTACCGGCCCAACGCGTCGACCGAGGTCCGCGCCGAAGTGGCGGTGAGCCGCAACCAGGCGGCGACGGGCGCGACCGCGCCGGCCGCCGGCACGGCGACGGCCTGGCTGGTGGAGGCCGAGCATCACGGCCCGCGCTACGATTTGCTCGCTTATGCGCGCGAGCAGGAGGCGGGCTTCGGCCTCGGCCAGCTGAGCGGCGCCGAGAACGGCACCCGCAAGCTTGGCTTCGACGGGCGGGTGAAGCTGCTCGACACCCTGTCGCTCGTCGGCAGCGGCTGGATTGAAGATTATCTGGCGAGCGATGCCCGCCGCGTCGCCGCCAAGGCGTTGCTCGAATATCGCGGCCGCGACTTTTCCGCCCGTGCCGGCCTCACCTTCGCCGACGACCGGCTCGCCAACGGCAGCACCGCCCGCTCGACGCTGCTCCAGCTCGGCGCGACGAAAAGGCTGCTGAAGAACAAGCTCGAGCTCGACGCCCAGACCGAGATCCCGATCGGCGGCGAGAGCGGCAGCGTCGACTTTCCGGCCCAGCATCGCTTCACCGCCCGTTACGCGGTGACCAGCGGCGTCCAGCTGGTCGGCGCCTATGAGATCGCCAAAGGCAAGCAGATCGATGCTCGCACCGCCCGGATCGGCTTCGACATCCAGCCCTGGGCGGGCGCGAAGATCGCGCTGACCGGCAACATGCAGAACATCGCCGAATACGGCCCGCGCAGCTTCGCCGCCTTCGGCCTGTCGCAGTCGGTCGCGCTCGGCAAGCATTGGTCGGCCGACGTCTCGCTCGATTCCAACAAGACGCTGGCCGGCGTCGATCCGTCGAAGGTGCTGAACCCGCTCCAGCCGGTGGCGAGCGGCGGTTTCGTCGGCAATGGCGGCGTGACCGAGGATTTCACCGCGATCACCGCCGGCGCCACCTATCGCGCCCGCTTGTGGAGCCTCACCGGCCGCGCCGAATATCGCGCCGGCAGCGAGGGCGACCGTTACGGCGTCACCGCCGCCGCCCTGCGGCAGATCGGCGAGGGCAGCGCCTTGGGCGGCGCGCTCGACTGGTTCACCGCCAAAGGCAAAGGCGGCCAGCAGACCCGGACCGCCAATCTGCAGATCAGCTGGGCCCACCGCCCCGCCGGCAGCGCCTGGTCGTGGCTCGAGAAGCTCGACCTGCGCGAGGACATGGTGCGGGGCGCCGTCGCCGGCCAGCCCGGGCCGATCGGCGCACCCTTCACGATCAGCGGCGACGCCCGCTCGCGCCGCGTGGTCAATTCCCTTTCGATCGACTATGCGCCGGACGGGGGCAAGGAGATTTCACTCTTCTGGGGGTCGCGCTACACGGGGAGCAAGCTGGTCGCGAGCGGCGACGTCGGCGGCTGGAGCAACCTGGTCGGCCTCGACATCCATTTCGACCTCGGCAAGAGCGTCGATTTCTCGCTTGCCGCCAGCGTTCGCGAAGGCTCGGGAGCGCGCTCCTTCGCTTATGCCGCCGGCCCCAGCATCGGCCTGAAGCCGTTCGACAATGGCTGGATCTCGGTCGGTTGGAACCTGGTTGGTTTCCACGACCGCGATTTCGAACAGAGCCGCTACACGCGCGCCGGTCCTTATGTCACGATGCGCCTGAAGTTCGACCAATTGAGCCTCGCCGGGCTCGGGATCGGCCGCCGGTGACGAACCGCCTCCTTCTCGCGCTCGCCGCCTTGGTGACCGCCTGGGCCGCGCCCGCGGCGGCGAGCTGCAGCGCCGCCAACACCTATAATTTCTCCTTCTCCAACCAGGCGGCGGCGACGTTGAACTATGCCGCCGCCTCGACCTTCACCGCGTCGACCAGCGGCGGCGCGACGCAGAATTTCACCACTGCCTTCTCGACCAACGGCCTCAGCAGCACGCAGGTCGCTGGCATCCAGATGCCGGCGATCACCAACACCCTGACGACGGGGACCGGCGGGCGGACGCTGATGATCGGCGGCACGTTCAGCGGCCGCACCGCCAGCATCGCGGGTGCAACGCGGGTGATCCTCACCACCTTCACCTTCGCGACCCCGATCCGCGACCTCGCCATCACCGTCCACGACATCGACTTCACGGCGGATCAGTATCGCGACTGGCTGATGGTCACCGGGGCCAATGGCGCATCGACCTACACGCCGACCATGACGACCCCGTTCGGCACCAACAACACGACCGGCGGCACGGCGGGCAGCTCGTCGCTCACCCTCGGCCCCACCGGTGCGCCTTTCAATCTCACCGCCCAGCAGGCGGTCGGCACCGGCGCCAGCAACAACACCAATTCCGATTTCGGCGACATCGCCGTCAGCTTCGTGCAGCCAGTGACCTCGGTCACCATCCGCTACGGCAATTATCCGCTGAGCGCCGGTGAATCGAACACCGGCCAGCAGGCCTTCGGCATCTCGGCGATCAGCTTCTGCCCGATGCCGAGCATCTCGACGTCGAAGACCTCGGCCCCGCTCGGCACGACCGGCGCCGCCCGCTTCGACGCGCCGGGCTCGGACGTCGTCTACACGATCACGGTCACCAACAATGGCGGCAGCCCGGTCGACGCCGCGACCATCGTGCTGACCGACACGCTTCCCGCTCAGGCAAGCTTCTACAATGCCGATTTCGACACGGCCCTGCCCGGCACCGACCCTTTCCTGCTGACCGCCGGGTCGAGCGGCGTGACGCTCGCCGCCGCCAATGTCAGCTATTCGAATAACGGCACGACCTACACCTACACGCCGGCCGCCGGCTACGACGCCGCCGTCAAAGGCGTGAAGTTCGCGCCGCAAGGCACGATGGCGGCCAATTCGAGCTTCACCGTCAAATATCGGGTGCAGGTCAAGTAAGGCCTGGTGCCCCCGGCCGGAGTCGAACCGGCACTCCTTGCGGAACTCGATTTTGAGTCGAGCGCGTCTACCAATTCCGCCACGGGGGCACGGCCCCCGGCTGCTAGCCCAGGATCGCGGTGCCGCGCAATCCGGCACGCAAATTATGCCGCCGCCGTCCCCTTACAGATGGAAGTCGGTATGGGTGATGGGGTGTGCATCTGCGATGACGACGATCAGCTCGAAGTCGGCGGTGCCGTCGCCGTCGACGTCTCCCGACACGGTCCAGATCGGGCTGTTGCCCGCGCCCTGCACGGCGATGAGATCGCCGGCCTGGCCGTCAAAGGCGGTGGCGCCGTCGACGAAGTGGAAGG
>JAQGLF010000349.1 GCA_028293025.1 Alphaproteobacteria bacterium | reverse complement strand
GCCTTCGCCGCCGCCGCGCCCTCGCTGGCGCCGGCCGCGCCGGCGCGCGCGACTCGCTCCTGCGCGGCCGGTCAGCCTTCGGCGCTCAAGGGCCATAACAGCGACGCCCCGGTCGACTGGTCGGCCGACCATATCGACGTCGACGACAAGGCCGACCGGGCGGTGCTCACCGGCAACGTCGTCGCCACCCAGGCGGAGCTGACGCTCACCGCGTCCCGGATCACGGCGGCCTATACGCGCAATCCGAGCGTGCGGGTCGAGCGGCTCGATGCGAGCGGCGGCGTCACCGTCCGCAGCCCCTCCGAGACGGCGCGCGGCGAATATGGGATTTACGACCTCAACCGGAAGATCATAACTTTGGTCGGCAATGTCCGGCTGGCGCGCTGCGACGGCACCATCAACGGCGGCCGGCTGGTCTACGATCTCAGCAGCGGCCGGGTGGTGATGGATGGTTCCGGCCCGAGCGGCTCCGGCCAGAACGGCCGCGTCTCCGGCTCCTTCACGGTGCCGAAGAAGGGCGGGTAGGAAGGGGATGTCGCGCGTTCGGGGTGATCTCGGACCGCGGAGCCCCCTCACCCCAACCCTCTCCCCGCCGGGGAGAGGGAGTCCCGCAACATTTCGCCGCATTTGGCGGCCGCTCACGCCTTTTTCACTTTCATGCACGAAGCTTGCCAGTTGAGGCATGGCCGGGTCTGGCCTAAGACCCGGGCAAGGATCGGAAACGGAAATGAACGAGGCCATTCTCCTCCAGAGGCCTGATACGGCGCTCGATGCGGCAGATCTGTCGCACGGGCTTTCCGTCGTCTCGATCGCCAAATGCTACGACCGCAAGACGGTGCTGAAGGACGTCTCGATCCACGTCGACCGCGGCGAGGTGGTCGGCCTGCTCGGGCCGAACGGCGCCGGCAAGACCACCTGCTTCTATTCGGTGATGGGGCTGGTAAAGCCGGACAGCGGCCGGATCATGCTCGACGGCAAGGACATTACCGGCCTCCCCATGTACCGCCGCGCCATTCTCGGCCTGGGCTATCTGCCGCAGGAGACGTCGATCTTCCGCGGCCTCACCGTCGCCCAGAACATCATGGCGGTGCTCGAGGTCGCCGAGCCGGACAAAAAGGTGCGGCGCGAGCGGCTCGAGCAGCTGCTGGGCGAATTCCACATCGCCCATCTGCGCGACGCGCCGGCCATGGCCCTGTCGGGCGGCGAGCGGCGGCGCTGCGAGATCGCGCGCGCGCTCGCCGCCGACCCGTCGATCATGCTGCTCGACGAGCCCTTCGCCGGCATCGATCCGATCTCCATCACCGACATTCGCGAGCTGGTCCGCGAATTGAAGAAGCGCGACATCGGCGTCCTCATCACCGACCACAATGTCCGCGAAACGCTCGACATCGTCGACCGCGCCTGCATCATCTATGACGGCCAGGTGCTGTTCGCGGGCAGCCCTGAGGCTCTGGTCGCCGATCCGAACGTCCGCCGGCTCTATCTGGGCGAAAGCTTCGAGCTGTAGCCATGGCGCTGGGGCCGCGCCTCGACCTTCGGCAAAGTCAGTCGCTGGTGATGACGCCGCAGCTCCAGCAGGCGATCCGGCTGCTGGCGCTTTCCAACCTCGAGATCGAGGGCTTCATCGCCGAGGAGCTGGACCGCAACCCGTTGCTCGACAGCGCCGGCGGCGAGCCCGGCGAAGGCGGCGAGGCCGGGGCGCCGGACGCGCCGGATGCCCCGGCGGCGGAACGGGACGAACCGGCCGAGACAGACGAGCTGGTGATGACCGGCGACGGCACCGGCGATTCACCGCTCGACATCGACGTCAACGACGAGAATCTCCATCAGGACAGCGCCGCCGACCGCGGTCTGGACGGGGCGCTCGGCATGGACGGGATCGGCGGCGGCGGCGGCTTCGAGGGGGAGGGGCCGGATTTCGACCGCTTCGCCGCCGCCGGCGTCTCGCTCCACGAGCATCTCCTCGCCCAGGCCGGCGAGCGGCTGCGCGGAAACGACGTCGTCATCGCCGCCCAGATCGTCGAGCAAATCGAGGAGACCGGCTATTTCACCGGCTCGACGCTCGATCTCGCCCGCCGGCTCGGCGTGCCGCTCTGCGACGTCGAGCGCGTGCTCGCCATCGTCCAGAGCTTCGATCCCGCGGGCGTCGGCGCCCGCTCGCTTGCCGAATGCCTCGCTTTGCAGGCGAAGGAAGCCGACCGCTACGATCCCTGCATGGCACGGCTGATCGACAATCTCGACTATCTCGCCCGCGGCAATCTGCCGGCGCTGAAGCGGATCTGCGGCGTCGACGACGAGGATCTGGGCGACATGATCCGCGAGCTGCGCGGCTACGATCCCAAGCCGGGCTGTCGCTTCGCCCAGGGGGAGCGGGTCGAGGCGGCGGTGCCGGACGTGTTCGTCGCCCGCCGCGCCAACGGCTGGGCGATCGAGCTCAACAATGCGACGCTGCCGCGCCTGCTGGTCAACCGGACCTATTATGCCGAGCTTGCCGGCGGCGCCCAGGATCGGCGCTCCAAGGCCTGGCTCTCCGAATGCCTCGCCAGCGCCAACTGGCTGTTGAAGGCGCTCGACCAGAGGGCGCGGACGATTGTCAAGGTCGCGACCGAGATCGTCAAGCAGCAGGACGGCTTCTTCCGCCACGGCGTCTCGCAATTGCGGCCGTTGACCCTGCGCCAGGTCGCCGACGCGATCGGCATGCACGAATCGACGGTGAGCCGCGTCACCTCGAACAAATATCTCGCCTGCGACCGCGGCCTGTTCGAGCTCAAATATTTCTTCACCAGCGGCATCCAGAGCGCCGACGGCGGCGACGCGGTCTCGGCCGAGGCGGTGAAGAGCCAGATCCGTGCTTTGATCGCCGTTGAGCAGGCGGACGCGATCCTCTCGGACGATCAACTGGTCGACCTGCTCCGCACCAAAGGCTTCGACATCGCCCGGCGCACGGTTGCCAAATATCGCGAGGCTTTGGGGATCGGCTCGTCGGTGCAGCGGCGGCGGCAGAAGGCGATCGGCGCCCGCGCCGCGTAGAGCCGCTACGGAGAGAGATTCTCACTAAATCCGGCAGATGATGGGCGTCGCCAGCAGCGGGATGACGACCACGCCCGGGACGCCGAGCAGCCAGGGGATCAGGCCTTTGCCCATGTCGGCAAGGCTAAGTCATTGCGGGCGAAGGACGAGGAGGGGAGGGGGCGTCCCGCCGCCAAAGCGCCGAACCGTTGGTCGCGACAGCAACCAAAAGCAGGTCCGGCGGTTCTGCGCTGTAACAGGATATCGCGGGTGGGCCCGAAAGGAGCCAGCATGTTCCGGCGTATGATATTTGCCCTGCTTCTTGCCGCGCCCGGCGCGGCGGCATTTGGACAGGGCCAGGGCACGGGCGGCCAGGCCCAGGAAATGGGCGACTGGGCGATCGCGCAGATGCCCAATGGCTGCATGGTCGAGGCGGTGTCCCCGCAGGGAACGATGCTGTCGGTGTGGGGCTTCGCCGGCCAGCCCAAGCTCGCCTTCCTGCTCCAGAACAAGGGCTGGAACGCGCTGCACGAGGGCCGCAGCTACAAGCTCGGTCTCGATTTCGTCGGCACGCCGACGGCGATGCCGGTCGACGCCACCGCCCGCGAGCATATCGACGGCGACGGTCCCGGCTTCCTGTTCACCGTCCAGCCGGGCGGCGACAAGGCGACCAGCTTCCTCAACGCCTTCACCAGCGCCGAGGGCATGCGGATCAGCCGGGAGGGCCGCAGCGTCGACACCCTGCCGCTCGCCGGCAGCCGCGGCGCGATGGGCGCGCTCGCCAAATGCCTCGCCGACAAGTGGAGCGCTTCGGCCGCCCAGCCCGATGCTCCGGACGACGCGGACGCGAAGCCGGCCGCGACGGCCCCGATCGTCTGAAGGCAAGCGGCCGCCCAGCCAATCCGTACCGACTCGCGCCGTGAGATAGCGCCGCGCAGCCGTGTCCCGCCTGCCACACCGGACGTCAAATCGCGGAGCCCCCGAGACGGACACGCCGGCTGGTGGTCGCTGCCGGGGCTTGCGTCCTTCTCGCAAGGTGATATCATAACATCACCATAAGAGGAGGTTCGGATGCGTTGGCTCCCGCTTTTCCCCGCTCTTGTCCTGGCGATCACTCCCGCCGCTCCGCCGCTCGCCGCGCCGCATGCGGCGGCCGGGCGGGACGCCGCCGCCGCCGAGCGGCTGTGCGGCCGCTATCTCCACGCCTTCGACGAGAGCCGCGATCGGATGATGGCCAACGCCCCCAGCCCCGGCATCGCTTATGCACCCCTGGGCCCCCCGCCGCCTCCGCCTCCGCCCCCGCCGCCTCCCCCTTCCCCACCCCCGGCCGCCGCGGACGTGGTCAATGCCTTGCCACCGGCGATGGCGCCGCTCACGGTCACCGGCAGCCGCGTCGGCTATGCCGGCATGTCGCTCGAGAATCGCGAACGCTATGCCGGCAAGGAAGTGGCGACCGTGCAGGCGGTCGCCGACACGCCGGTCTCGACCTTCGGGGTCGACGTCGACACCGGCAGCTACGCTAATGTGCGGCGGATGCTGAACGCCGGCGAGATGCCGCCGCAGGGCGCGGTGCGGACCGAGGAGATGCTCAATTACTTCCGCTACGATTATCCGCTGCCGCCCGACCGCAGCCGCCCCTTCTCGATCAATACGGACATGGCGCGCACGCCCTGGAACCCGGCGACGCGGCTGCTGAGGATCGGCCTGCGCGGCTATGACGTGGCGCGCAGCGAACGGCCGCCCGCCAACCTCGTCTTCCTGGTCGACGTTTCGGGATCGATGGAGGAGCCGGACAAATTGCCGCTCGTCCAATGCTCGCTCGCCCTCCTCGCCGAGCGGCTGACGCCGCGCGACCGGGTCTCGATCATCGTCTATGCGGGCGCCGCGGGGATGGTGCTGCCGCCGACCTACGACAAGGCGAAGGTGGTCGAGGCGCTCTCGCGGCTGCAGGCGGGCGGCTCGACCGCCGGCGCGGCCGGCCTCCAGCTCGCCTACCAGACGGCCGAGGCGAACAAGGTGGAAGGCGGCATCAACCGCGTCTTCCTCGCCACTGACGGCGATTTCAACGTCGGCGTCAGCGACGACAAGGCGCTGATCTCGATGGTCGAGCGCGAGCGGGATTCCGGCATCACCCTCACCACATTGGGTTTCGGCACCGGCAATTACAACGAAGCAATGATGGAGCAGATCGCCGACCACGGAAACGGCAATTACGCCTATATCGACAGCCCGCGCGAAGCGCAGAAGGTGCTGGACGAGGAGCTGTCCTCGACCCTGTTCACCATCGCCCAGGACGTGAAGATCCAGGTCGAGTTCAACCCGGCCTATGTCGGCGAATACCGCCTGATCGGCTATGAGTATCGGGCGCTGACCGAGCAGTATTTCAGCAACGACT
>JAQGLF010000099.1 GCA_028293025.1 Alphaproteobacteria bacterium | reverse complement strand
TTCGCCGCCGCGCCGTCGGCCGCGCCCGCCGCAAACGCCGAGCCGTTCGTGCCGGTGCTGAGGGTGGATTTCCCCGACCCTTTCGTGCTGCCGGACGGCAACCGCTTCCTCGCTTATTCGACCAATCCCTGGGGTGGCCGCGTCAACGTGCAGACGGCGGTCTCGCGCGACCTGGTCCATTGGGAGATCCTGAAGGATGCCGACGGCAAGCCGCACGACGCCCTGCCGATTCTCCCCTCCTGGGCGAAGGGCGGCTGGACGTGGGCGCCGGAGGCGCTGAAGACCGGCACGGGCTTCGTCCTCTATTTCACCGCCCGCGACAAGAAGAGCGACCGCCAGTGCATCGGCGCCGCGGTCGCCGCGGATGCGGCGGGGCCCTTCCATTCCGACGCGACGGCGCCGCTCGTCTGCCAGCTGGCGCTCGGCGGCTCGATCGACCCCGACGCCTTTCGCGACGCCGACGGCAAGCTCTACCTCTATTTCAAGAATGACGGGAATGCCGTCCACAAGCCCGCTGCCCTCTACGCCCAGTCGCTGACGCCCGATGGGCTCGGCGTCGCCGGCGAGCCGGTCGAATTGCTGCGCAGCAAGGCGAAGGGCTGGGAGGAGGACGTGATCGAAGCGCCGTCCATGGCCCGGCGGAACGGCGCCTATATGCTCTTCTTCTCCGGCGGCTATTACGGCTGGCCGCCCGAGGCGCGGCTGTCGCCTTATGCAATCGGCTATGCGACCTGCGCCTCGCCGACGGGCCCTTGCACCGAGGCGGGCGACAAGCCGATCCTCTACAGCTTCTCGGGCGCACTCGGCTGCCTCAGCGGCCCCGGCCACCAGGCGATCTTTGAGGTCGGCGGCCGCTCCTTCATCGCCTTCCACGCCTGGTCGGCGACGGCGGGATGCCGCCCGCTCGACCAGGCGCGCTATCTCTATGTCGCGCCGTTGATCTGGAAGGACGGCAAGCCCGCCGTCGGCGAGAGCCTGCGCCCGAAGCCCTGAACGGAGAGTGGGGCTACCTCGCCGGACAAGCCTTCGCAATGAAATCGCCATGCGATGGCATATGCTCAGCCATCCGCCTGTAGCTGAGCCGCATCTTGTCGAGGGCGTCGGCGATCATCGCGGGGTCGAGCGCATTCGCGGCGGGCTCATGATCCTCCGGGACGATGCCCTGGCCAAGCAGCACGGCGACCCAGCTCGCGGTCCCGAACAGCTCGCGCCCCTCTCGAAACAGGCGGCCCTTGCCGCGCCAGAGATCGAGCTTCCCGGCGAGGCTCTCCGGCACGTCCATTTGGCGGCAATAGTTCCAGAAGTCGGAATCGTCCCGCCGCGTCGCCTTGTAGTGGAGGATGATGAAGTCCCGGACGTCCTCGAAGACGTCCTGCATCTGCCGGTTATACTCCTCGCGCTCGACCGGATCGAAGCGCCGGTCCGGGAACAGGGCCAGCAGCTTGGCGATGCCGCTTTGGACCAGATGGATGCTGGTCGATTCGAGCGGCTCGACGAACCCGCTCGACAGCCCGAGCGAGACCACGTTCGCGTTCCACGCAAGGCGACGCCGCCCGGCCGTGAACGAAAGGTGCCGGGGCTCAGTCAGTCGAGCGCCCTCGAGGTTTGCAAGCAGCAGTTCCTCGGCGGCTTCGCGCGAGAGGTGCGCGCTGGAATAGACGAGGCCGTTTCCCATCCGGTGCTGGAGCGGGATGCGCCACTGCCAACCCGCGGCACGCGCCGTGCACCGGGTGAAGGGCTCGGGCGGACCCGCAAGCTCGCTTTGCACGGCGATCGCACGGTCGCAGGGAAGCCAGCGGCTCCAGTCTTCGTAGCCGGTGCGGAGCTTCTCCTCGATGAGGAGGCCCCGGAAGCCGGAGCAGTCGATGAAGAGCTCGCCTTCGATGGTGCGGCCGTCGGCGAGCCTCACGGATGCGACATGGCCGGTTGCGCCGTCCAACGTCGCGTCGACAATCTTTCCTTCGATTCTTCGTACGCCGTTCTGCTCCGAGCGGCTGCGGAGGAATCGCGCATACAGCCCCGCGTCGAAATGGAAGGCGTAACTCAGCTGAGGCAGCGGCATGGGCGAATCGGGGGCGGGTCGCGCAAAGCGCCGAAGCTCGGCGGCAACCCCGCTCATCGACCATTCGCGAATGTCCGGAAGCGCGCGGCGCTTCGATTCGCGAAGGTAGATCTGATGGAAGTGCACGCCGCGGTAATCCTGCCCGTGTGGCCCGAACGGGTGGAAATACCGCTCACCAGGCGCACCCCAGCCGACGAACTCGATCCCGAGCTTGAATGTGCCCTGGCTCGCAGCGAGGAACTCGTCCTCCACGATCCCCACCATGTGGTTGAAGGCCATCAGCGGCGGAATCGTGGCCTCGCCGACGCCGACCGTGCCGATCTCTTCCGATTCGATCAGCGTGATCTCCAACGCCCGCGTCTCGAGAAGCGTGGAGAAGGCGGCGGCCGCCATCCACCCGGCGGTTCCTCCGCCGACGATGACTATCTTGCGGATGGGATGGTGAGTCATGACGGTCGCCCGATCAGGTGCGGTAGCGGGCGCCCCGCTACCGCACCTGATCGCTAGCCGGTTTTTGGGGCCAGCGGCAGTGGGCCGTTTCCGACCCGGCGCCGCACCCTAGTGCCTGGGCCCTGCGAAATTGAACCTTATGCCGGCCGAGATGATCCGTTCTTCGTAGCGCACGACCATCGGAAAGATCTCGGTCGAGGCAACGGCGTTCGCGGCGTAGTTCGTCCGCACGATGTCCGACGTGAAAGGACGGCCGACCATATTCGTCCAGTCGAAGAACAAAGTGAGCTTGTCGAACACATTGTAGCTGGCCGACAGGTCCAGCCGCGGCGAGGGATGAGCGCGTCCCTGCAGCGTGTAGCTGCCGTTGTTGGCGAGTCCGCCTTCGGGATAAACCCCCCGCCAGCTGTAGGACAGGCGCAGGGACAGCGGGCCGTGCTCGAACATGCCGGTCAGGTTGTAGTTCCACTTCGAAACGTCCTGAATTGGCAAGCGAACGGTGAATGTATTGAGTGGCCTGAAGTCCGCGCGCGCATTGACGTGCGTGACGTTGGCGTCGATTCCGAATGCGCGCGCCCAGCTCGGCAGGAACTCCCAGTCGAAGAAGGTGCGGACCTGCGCTTCGAAGCCGTCGATCTTGCCTTTCTCGGTGTTGACCGGTCCGCTGATTTGCAGCGTCACCCCCGGTGCCGATGGGTCCGGGTACTCAAAGATCTGCGATTCGATGAAACCCTTGATGTCGCGGTGGAACGCACCGATCGTCGCGTAGCCGGTCCGCGAGAAATAATATTCGAGGCTCGCGTCGTAATTCTCCGAGGTGAACGGCTTGAGGAACGGGTTGCCGCCCGAGCCGGCGCGCAGACACTGGGTCTGGGCGCTGCAACCGGTAACCGGCGGCGCGAGCGACAGCGCCGGATTGAGATCCTGGAACCTGGGCCTCGTGCGCGTCTTCGTCGCCGCGAGGCGGAACATCCAGTCCCTGCCGAAGTGGACGTTGAGGTTCGCGTTCGGCAGCCAGTCGGTATAGTGGTTCTTGACGCTGATCGGCGTCGGGCCCGCGACTTCCGTCAGGGTGCCATGGATGGTGTCGTCAGACCTCACCGCGCGCAGGCCGACAATGCCGTCGAACGAGGTCCATCCTGCGTCGAACTTGAAGTCCAGCTGTCCATAGCCCGCCAGGGATTTCTCGTTGATGCTGTACGTGTTTGCGGGATTGATGGGCGGACCGTTGACGGACCCGCCGCCGACGAGGTTGATGTTGTACTGCCGGAACGCGACGAGACTGTTCCAGATGCTGTCGTAGGTCGGCGCCAACCAGCTCGTGGGATAGGGCGGATTGCTGTCGCCGCGGAAGGCGGGGGGGATCAACGCATAGGTCAATGGCACGGATGAAATCGGCACCGCCGGGTTCAGGTGTCGCGCGTCCCAGTAGAAGGAGCCGCCGCGGTCCGAAGTGTCGCGATCGACGTAGCGGATGCCCCACTGGATCTTTGGGATGAAGTCCAGGTGCGGGTCGAACTCGAAATCGAGCCGGCCCTGCCAGTCCTTGCCCCTCGGATCGTGGTAGTCTTCGAACCAGCCGCGATACTGATAATTGGCGGGATTAGTGGGATCTAATCCGACGACCTTGAACGTCGGCCCGCGGTCGCTGCCCGGGTAGCCCGTGTACCAGTCGACCTCGTAATTGTGCGTGTCGATCTGGTAATCGACGCTTTCGGTACGAAGCTGAAAATGGCTGGAGGTATGTGCGACGTCCGCGGTGATGCGCAGCTGGCCCGCATCGTAGCTGCCGCCCGCGGCGAACTGGTAGGTATCCGTTTGCCGATGGGTGGCGCCCTTGAAGCCCCACGCCTCGCCGTCGACTCCGCAGCAGGAGCCGGGGCCTATGACGGTGCCGCTCACGATCTCGTTCGTCCCGGGACGATAGGTGAGGTTCGAATAGCTCGCGCCGCCCCAAAGCGGCTGTGCCCACATGCTGTCGAGCTGCCGCTCTCTATATCCCTGCCACAGCCCCTCGGCATACAGTTCGAGGTGGCCGTTGCGATACTGCAACGCGCCGTTGACCGACGGCCGCCAACGGTCCCCCTCATTGTAGTGGATCTCGGGAAAATCGGGCGAGCGTCCGCCGGCGAGGTCGGCGATGAAGAAACCGTGGCGACGTACGGAATCCTTGTAATGCAGCCGGGTGTAGGAAAAATTGACCAGCGCGCCGAACTCTCCGCCTCCCGCTTGCCAGCGGTCGCTCAGCAGCAGATTTGCGTTGACCGACGTGTCACGCGACTGGTTCGGGTGCATTCCCCACACGGAACCCGAGATTTCGGACCCGGCAAAGTCGAACGGGCGCCGCGAGCGGACATTCACGAGCCCTGCAATGCCGGGCTCGACGAGGTTCGCGGTCGACGTCTTGAACACCTCGATGGCCGCGATCGCGCCCGCCGGGAAGTCTTGCAGGGCAACGGAGCGCGTCTCCGCCGTGAACAGCTCGCGGCCGTTATATGTCGTTGTATAATAGGTGTTGTCCAGGCCGCGAAGGAGAACGCGGTTCGCTTCGCCGCCTGCGCGTTCGACCTGGACGCCCGGAATACGCGCCGCCGTGTCCGACACCGTGATGTCGGGAAGCTTGCCGATGTCTTCCGCAACCACCGCGTCGATGATCTGGGCGGAATTGCGCTTGATGCCTTCGGCGGATTGCAGGCTTCGGCGGAGGCCGGTGACGACGATCGTATCGTCGCCCGCGGCGTCGGCGGCGGGGCTGGCGCTGACGTCGCTCGCCGTCGAAGGCGGCGCCGCATCGACAGGCGCCGGCTGGGCGGTCGTCGGATTGCCCTGCGCGAATGCGGGCGAACCGGCGAGAGCGATGATGGTGAGCGACGCGGAACCGAGGACCAGAGTCTTCACGCGCATAATTTTGGCCTCCCCAGGCGAATATCGGCGGCCCTCTGTTCGGAGCCCGTAACGAAGGCGCCATAATCCAAGCCGCCCGAGCTAGACAATACATTTATAAGATTTATCTTAAGTGTGGCCCGGCGGACGCAATCCAGATGTGTCTCGAGTGCTCGTCGCCGGCGATTCGCCTCTCCCCCTGGCCGTGATTCAGGCGGATTCGGCTCTAGAGAACCTCCACCCGGTCCGCCCCGAACTTCAGCCGCGCCATCAGCAGCGCCCGGAACGCATTGTAGCCGCCGGTGCCGGGTACATAGGCGTGGAAGAACAGGAGCGGCTCCCCGTCCGGCCCCTCCGCCACCGAGGCATGGCCCGGCGCCCACCAGCTCGGCGTCGAACGCAGCAAAGGCTCGCGCTGCTTCACATAAGGTCCGAGCACATGGTCGGCGACGGCGACGCCGATGCCGTAGGCCGGCGTCCCGAAATCGTTGCCGGCATAGAACAACCAGTAGCGCCCGTTCTGCCGCGTCACCCACGGCCCCTCGATCAGATGGCCCTCCCAGTCGAGGTCGTTGGTGAGGACGAGCCGTTCCTCGCCCACCAGAGATTCGCCGTCCGCGGCGAGGCGGCGGGCGTGGATCGGCGTCCGCATCGCCGCGAGGATCTCGCCCGCCGCGCCGCTCTCCTCCAGTACCCGCAGCGCGCGCGGCCAATTGTCGAGCACCGCCTCGATCAACGGCTGCATCAGGAAGAAGCGCTCCATCGGCCGCCGCCGGTTCGCCCAAGGCTGGATCGCGGCGGCAAAGGCGGCGGTGCGGCGGTCGGCCTCCGCCTCGAACAGGCGGTCGATCAGCTCGGGCCGCTCCCGCAGCAGGCCGGCCAGCGGCCGCGGCCAGACGCCGTTTGTGTCCAGCTTCCAGAACAGGTAGCGCGCGCCGCCGCCAGCTTCGCCGGCGCGGTCGATGAAGATGTGCGCGTCGATGACGCCGCCGCTGTGCACCGGCAGATCGGGGTCGTCGGCGAGGCCGGTGGTGTTGACGCTGCCGCCGGTCAGCAGCGGCCGGCCGAGGTCGCGCCAGGGGCCGGCCGGGCTCGGCGCCTTGGCGAGGCCTATCGCCAGCGCGTTGTTGCGCTGCCGGGCGGTGTAGCAGAGCCAATATTCGTCGCCGACCCGCGCCATTTCCGGCGCCCAGAAGTCGCCGACCTGCCGGCCCCGCGCGGTCCAGGCCGGCGCCTCGCCTTCCGGAAAGACGAAGCCGACATGGCTCCAGCGCTCGAGGTCCGGCGAATGGAGGATCGGAAAGGCATCGGGGGCGTCGTTCGATGTGGCGACGAGATACCAGCCCTCATCCGTCTTCAGCACCGCCGGGTCGCCATAGCCGGCGAGGATGCGCGGATGGAGATTCTCGGTGATCAGGGGCCGCCAGTCGGGCTCCTTGCCGCCACCGGACCCGGGCCGTGCCGGCGGGCCTTCATAAACATGCGGCACCCGGACGCCGAAGTCGCCGGCGACCGCGCGGAAGAAGTCGAGATAATCCTTATGCTCTCCGCCGGGCAGCACGTAATCGCGCGCGCCGCCGGGGCCGGCCACGGATATTCGCGCGCCCTCCCCGTCGGCCACGGCATCGATGCGGAAGAGATCGGCGCGCGTGTCGGTCACGGCGCGCGCCGATAGCGGCTTGCGCCGTGAATGGAAGGGGGTGATGCGTTCACTTGGGGCAAAAATCGCATTTATCTGCTAAATAGTGTCAGATGCCCTTCTCCCCGTGTTGCGGGCCGATTTCAATCGTGTAAGTTCCGCGCCGGAGAGGGGCCGCTTGACCAGCCTGGAACTCAGCAACGTTCGCAAGTCCTACGGCCAGACCGCCGTGCTCGACGGCGTGTCGCTCAATATGGAGCCGAAGGAGTTCGTCGCCTTCCTCGGCCCGTCGGGCAGCGGCAAGTCCACCCTGCTGCGGATCATCGCCGGCCTCGAGACGCTCGACGAGGGCGAGGTGCGGCTGGAGGGGCGGCGGATCGACACGCTGCCGCCGGGCGAGCGCGGCGTCGCCATGGTCTTCCAGCATTACGCGCTCTACCCCCATATGAGCGTCCGCGAGAACATGTCCTTCGGCCTCAGGAATGCCGGCATGCCCCGCGACGAGATCGAGGCGCGCGTCGTCCAGGCGGCCGGGGTGCTGGAGATCGAGCCGCATCTCGACAAGAAACCGGGCCAGCTGTCCGGCGGCCAGAGGCAGCGGGTCGCGATCGGCCGCGCCATCGTCAAGCAGCCGCGGCTCTTCCTGCTCGACGAGCCCTTGTCGAACCTCGACGCGGCTTTGCGCATGCGCACCCGCGTCGAGCTCGCCCAGCTCCGCCGGCGCGCCGACGCCGCCTTTATCATCGTCACCCACGACCAGGCCGAGGCGATGACCCTGGCCGATCGTATCGTGGTGATGAACGACCGCCGCATCCAGCAGATCGGCGCGCCGATGGAAGTGTACAGCCGCCCGGCCAACGTCTTCGTCGCCCGCTTCGTCGGCTCGCCGGCGATGACCCTGCTGCCCGCCACTTTGGTCCCCGGCGGCGACGCCTTCGCCCGCATCCGCCTCGGCGACGGCTCGGAAGTCGACACGCGCGTCCCGCGGGACGGCCTGCCCGCCGACGGCCCGCTCCAGCTCGGCCTCAGGCCGGAGAGCGTGCGCGTCGCCGCCGACGGCACCGCCCAGGCGGAGGTCGAATTGGTCGAGCGGCTCGGCGAGCGCACTCTGGTCTACGGCCGTCTCGCCGACGGCGCGGCGATCACCGCCGAGGACGAGGGCAATAGCCGCATCCGCCTCGGCGACAAGGTCGGCCTCAGGATCGACGGCACCGCCGCGCACATCTTCGGCCCGGACGGCGCCGGCCACCACGCGGCGGCGGGATGATGCGGCCGCGGCCCTCAGTCCTCCCTGTCCGCGTAGCGGGTGGGGAGGGGGACCACCCGAAGGGTGGTGGAGGGGCTTCTCGGGCTCAGTTTGCCCCTCCACCGCGTTTCACGCGGTCATGGGCAGGTGCGGATTGCCCCCGGCAATCCGCAGCCATGCCGGGGGCATGGCGTGCCTGCTCATCCCCACGGCCTGCGGCCGCAGGGAGGACTAGAGGTGGCGGCGCCAGGCGCCCCGCATGAACCGCACCACCCGCCGCTACGAGGGCTTCCTCTTCGTTGGCCCCTTCCTCTTCCTCTACGCCTTCCTGCTCATCTACCCTTTGATCCTCGGTATCGGCATCAGCTTCCACCGTGCCGATCCGTTCGGCGGCCGGCTCTGGGTCGGGCTCGACAATTATGCCCGCCTGCTCGCCGATCCGATCTTCTGGCAGGCGGTGGTCAACACCTTCAAGCTGACCCTGATGATCGTCCCGCCGCTCACCATCCTCGCCCTCGCTTTGGCGCTGGCGCTGAACCGCGCGACCCGGAGCGCGGCGATCTTCCGCGGCATCTTCTTCTCCTCCTCGGTGCTGTCGGTGACCATCGTCACCCTGATCTGGCGCTTCATCCTCACCCCGGACGCCGGCCTGATCGCCAAGATCCTGCACGCAATGGGCCGCGATCCGATCCCCTTCCTCAGCGATCCGCACCTCACCATCCCGGCCCTCGCCATCGCCACCATCTGGTGGTGCCTGGGCCTGCCGATGATGCTGGTCCTCGCCGGCCTCCAGCAGATCCCGCCCGACGTCTACGAGGCCGCCGCGCTCGACGGCGCCGGCCGCTGGACGACGCTCTGGCGGATCACCTTGCCCTCGATCCGCCGCACCCTGATCCTGGTCGTGATGATGCAGACGGCGGCGCAGCTGCAGATCTTCGGCCAGGCGCAATTGCTGACCGCCGGCGGCCCGAGCGGCGCCTCGCGGCCGATCGTCCTCCTGATCTACGAGATCGCCTTCGGCCGCTGGGAGCTGGGCTATGGGGCCGCCGCGGCGGAATTGCTGTTCATGCTCGTCCTCGCCGTCACCCTCGTCCAGTACTGGGCGGTGACGCGGCGGGAGGCGGAGGCATGAGCGCGCCCCGCGACCGCCTGCCCCTGCCGGCCCTGATCGGCGTCGTCATCGGCGCCGCGATCATGGTCGCGCCCCTGCTCTGGACCCTGATCCTGTCGCTCAAGGACAATGGCGCGCTGATGCGCGACAGCGCCACCGCCTTCGCGCCGCCCTGGACGCTGGCCAATTACGCCGCGATCCTGCGCGGCTCCTCGACCTTCCACTGGCTCATCAACAGCATGATCGTGTCGCTCGGCACCACCGCCGGCGTCCTCATCCTCTGCTCGCTCGCCGGCTACGGCTTCGCGCGCCTGGAATTCCCGTTCCGCCGCCCGCTCTTCGTCTTCGTCCTGCTCGGCCTCGCCATCCCCGAGCAGGCGGTGATCCTGCCGCGCCACCAGCTCTTCGCCCAGCTCCACCTCCACAATAGCTATCCCGGCCTGATCCTCCCCGGCCTCGTCTCCTCCTTCGGCGTCTTCTTCATGACCCAATATTTCCGCGCCATCCCGCGCGAGCTGGACGAGGCGGCGATGCTCGACGGCGCCTCGCGCTTCACTCTGTTCTGGAAGGTGCTGCTGCCGCTCACCCTGCCCG
>JAQGLF010000383.1 GCA_028293025.1 Alphaproteobacteria bacterium | reverse complement strand
GCGGGAAACCAAACGCGCCCGCTCCGTCAGGGCAGCCCGCCCAGCCATCCGCCCAGCCGCCCGGCTCGCAATCGCCCGCTCCAGGTGCCTCCCAGCCGCCGCCAGGCACTGATGCTGCCGCCGCACCTGCCACTCCCCAGGAGCAAGTCTGGATGGCCCGCACACTCGATGCCCTCGATGCCGCCCTCCATTCCGATCCGAATGCTCCCGATGCCCAAGCCAATCAACCCGGCCAGGGAAAAGCCAAGGGCGATGGAAAAGGCAAACCCGGCGATTCCGCCGCGCAGCAGGCCAAGGCGCAAGCGATGGAGCAGGCTCAACACGCCCTTGCCGCCGCCGCGCAGGCTGCTGCTCAGGCGATGCGGGCCGAACGAAGCGCCAATCCGACTTCCACCACGCCCACCGAAGAGCCAACCGATGGCGATTACCAAGCCAAATCCAAAGCAGGCGTGAAGGGCGAAGGCGCTGCCAAAGCTTACGGCGCTCTTCCCGCCGATGCCGCCGCCGCTGCCAGCAAAATCAGCGCGTGGGGCAAACTTCCCAAAAAGCTCGCGGAAGAACTCAGCAGTGGCAAAGGCGAAAACGTGGCCGGCGAATACCGCAACCAAATCGAGACTTATTACAAGGTCATCGCCGAGAAATCCAAAAAGTGATGAACATTCGCCCCCTTAACAAAACTTGGACTGCCGCGGCGGGCTTCTTGCTGGCTGCGGTGCTGCCGCTCAGCGCCGCCGATAAGGTCGATGAAGCGCTTGTGCGAGGCGCCCAATTTCTGACCACTCAGCAGGACGACAAAACCGGCTCCATTTCACTCAAAGGCCGCAATGAGACGGCCATGACCTCGCTCACTATCCTGGCGCTCGCGGCCTTGGGTCATCAGCCAGCCGACCCGACTCCCGAAGGCAAAACCATGCGCAAAGGGCTCGCGTTTATTCTCCGCCCGGAGTTGCAGCAAAAGGACGGCTATTTCGGCCAGGCCGACAATTCACGAATGTATGGCCACGGGATCGCCACCCTGATGCTTTCCGAAATGCTAGGCATGGGCGCCGACACCGCCCAGGACGAGTTGATTCGCGAGAAATGCCGCAAAGGCATTCAGCTCATTCAAAACTCGCAAAAAGTCACCAAGAACGAACATTCCCGCGGCGGATGGCGCTACACTCCCGATGACGCCTCTTCCGATCTCTCGGCCACCGTCTGGCAGGTGATGGCATTGCGCGCGGCAAAAAACGCCGGCCTCGACGTTTCCAATAGCGCCATCGAAGAAGCGATAAAATACATCAAGCGCTTATACGAAGACGACCCTGACAAAAGCGCAAACCCGCCACGCGGCGGCTTCGGCTACCAGAACAAAGGCCACGAAGTATCCACCACGGCCGAGGGGCTTCTTGCCTTGCAAGTATGCGGCCAGTATTCGGCCCCCGAAGCGCGCGGCGCGGTCGAGCGTTTATTCAAGGAAGGAGTGCGTCCCGAGGAGCGCTGGTTCTATTACACGACCTATTATTATGCGCAGGGCATGTATCAAAGCGGAGGAAAGTTCGCCGAGCAAGGCCGCAAAGTTGTGTCCGACATTCTCCTTCCCATCCAAGCGCGCAACGGTTCCTGGGAAACAGGCGGCGGCGACGGCCGCGAGCAAGGCCCGATCTACGCGACTTCCATGGCGATTTTAAGCTTGGCCGTGAAGAACCATTACCTCCCCATCTACCAGAGATAGCTAACATTGCCTTTTTCTTAATTGCAATCTTAATCTTAATCCTTTCCCGCCTTCCGAAGTTACGCGCACCGGCGAGGACAGAAGATTAAGATTAAGAGTAAGACCCGGAGCCTAGAACACACCCCGCAAGTACTCGATGCTCTTGCTGGCAATCACTTCGGCGCCTTCTTCAAACTTGAAGACTTCCACCGATACCACCCCGTCGTAGTTAGCCTCCCGCAGCGCCGCGGCGATTGGATGAAAGTCGATCTCGCCAAACCCCGGCCCTTTTAGATTCACGTCATTCGCGTGGAAATATGCAAACCGCCCCGCGCTCTCGCTAATAATCTGCGGGATCGGTTTCGCTTCCGAGCACATGGCTTTCACATCGAGGATGATCGACATGGCAGGACTTTCAAACTGCCCTGCAAACCGGATTCCTTCCTCGGCCGTATTCACGAAATTAGTTTCCGAAGGCGCCAGCGGTTCAAAGCAGATCACCACGCCGCGATCCTCGGCCTGCTTGACGGCGTCCCTGAAACAATCAGTAGCCCACGTCCAGGCTTGCTCGCAGGAAACGCCGGGAAGCACGTCGCGTTGTTTGGGCGATCCAACAATGATCCGGTTGCCGCCCAGGTCCGCGCAACAATTCACCAGATCGACAAAGTAACGGCCCGTCTTCTCGCGCACCGCGTGATCGGTATGCGTGAGATACATTCCCTCCGCTTGCACTAGCACCCAGTGCAAACCCGAGATCCCGATCCCTGAGCGCTTCGCCGCCTCGCGAATCCTGATCCGTTCGGCCGCGGAGATCTCCTTGACGTCGTTGGCGATCGTAAAGGGCGCGATCTCAACCAGGTCGTATCCCACCTTGGCCGCGTAATCGAAGCTATCCTCCAACGTCCAGCCCTTGAAGATCTCGTTGCAAATGCCGAATAACATAGTGCCGAAAAACCAGAAAACGCCGGGAGCGGCAACCGTTTATTGGGTAACCACCAGAATTCCCCAATTCCCGCACTGAAACGCGAAGCGCAAGCGCTAACTTTCTTTGGAGTGCGTATGGCTTGCCACCGCTTTGTTTTGGCCCGCGATCTAGCCCGGATACTGCATCATCAGAGCAAAAAAGCAGCGAAATATCGGCGGTAACCTGCCATGGTTTAGAGTGTTGCAACTCAGACCAATAAAGACTTCGCTAATCCCAGATTGTAATCAGCCGGAACTCTCTTTTCCAAGCTTTGATCGTCGTAAAATTGAAGCCAGCTTCGGCGGCGGCGACGTCTCCAGTGACGGAGGCATCATGCGGTTGCGAGCGGCCGAGCAGCGTCTTGGCTTGGTTTCGGCTTTGGACATGTTGCTCGTTGATCCGCGAGATCCAGCGTGCATTACTCATCGGCAGGCCGATCTTTTGCGCATGACGGCTGCAATTGAGGGCGGCGCAGCCTGCAAAAAAACAATAACTTTGTGTTAAATGAAATCTCGTGTCTCAAAGACAAATCAGATTTGTAATCTCCTTTGCATCCTCACTTTCTCGATTTTTTCCGTGCTGCATTCAGTTTATAGCCGGGATGCCGATGCCGCGGTCACAGTGGCGGCCAAAAAACAAGTCTTCGTTAATACACGAGTGGAGAAGCTTAAGTCCGACCGCGATTTTCAAATTGTTGCAAGCGTTTCTAATAAGACAGATAAGCAAATACAAATTAGTTTTGTCGATACTTGGGTGCCGTTTATTGTTGGATATTCAGGACTATCCTTCCCAAGTGCTCACGTCAGGGACGCAACGCGCTATTCGAAGCTCGCTGATTTTCCTTTGATTGGGTCCGGGAAAGACAGTGGAAATGAAGATCGTCGGAACATTGAAGCCGGCGGACAACGGGGTAACCATACATTTTGATGATAACTTTGGAGGCGTATGGGAACTCGGTCCCGTGCCCAAAGGAAGATACTCCATTTGTATATTGCCGGCTGACGCTTCAACAAATCCGCTTTTCCAAGATGGGGTAAAGCGGTTTGCGGAAGGCAAAATTG
>JAQGLF010000010.1 GCA_028293025.1 Alphaproteobacteria bacterium | reverse complement strand
CCCGATAGCCTTCCGCCTCCACCCACGCCGCATAACGCGGGCTGTTATGGCCCATCATCACCGTCGGCGGATGGTCGAAGCCTTTGACGAGCAGGCCCGGCTCGTCCCAGATGGAGAGGCTGAACGGCCCCATCGACCGGGTCATGTCGCGGCCTCGCAGCCAGGCCTCGGCGCGGTGGATCAGGGCCGCGGCGGTCTCCGCATCTTCCGCCTCGAACATCCCCCATTGGCCGAGCCCGGCGCCCATATGCTCGAGCACGAGTTGGTCGACCTGCGCCGAGATCCGCCCGACCGGCTTCCCGTTCCGCTCGGCGAGGAATAGCCGCGCCTCGGCATGCTCGAACCAGGGATTGGTGCGCGGATCGAGCAGCCCGTGCACCTCGGTCTTCAGCGGCGGTATCCAGTTCGGATCAGCGGCATTGAGGCGAAAGGCGACGTCGACGAACGCCTTGCGATCGGACGCGTCCTCGACGGGACGGATGGTGAGGCCGGTGGGGGAGGGGGTGTCGGTCATGGGCGCTTGGTAGCGGGTCGAAGCAAGGCTGTCACCGACTGGGAGCGATTGCTCAGAATGTGGCGCGATAGTTTGTCGGACTCAACGTGAGCCGCTCGTGAAGTGGCGGCGCAAGCTCGAAGGCGGAGGGCTTTTCAATGAATCTGTAGAGGCGCAACAGTCGAAACGCGTCCGGTCGTTCTTCGCTGAATGCCCGCTCGTTCTCGGTGAGGAAGAACGGGGTAATGGCCGGACCGTTGGTAGTCTTGACCTCGATGAGACGATCCCTGCCATCCAGCTCGAAGGAATGGATGTCGTAGCCGGCGCCGTCGCCTTGCTCTTCGGAAGTCCACTCCAGCTTGCGGGCCAGGTCCGCGCGCTCACCGGCAATCAGTCGCTGACGCTCGTGAGCCAGGATCAACTCTTCACCCTGCTTCCCCAGCGCCCGATTTCTCGCATCGCGTTCCGCCGGGTCGAACTTACGGACGAGGCGGCGCAGCCTGTCGGTTTCCTTCGCTTCGTTCAACGTCGGGGAGGGAGGCGGTTCCAACCAAAGGCTTGCCTCCGCGAAACGAGGAACAGTCGCCGTGGCAAAGGCGAAAACTGGCTGTCCTTTTATCGCGAGATAGCGGCCGATGGCATCCACGAGGGCATTCTGGAAGTGAGGCAACGGCTTGTAGCCAGGGATCGTCGGCATTCCGAGCCGCACGAGCACCGCGCTTATGTTGCAGTGCTTGAATTCGATCGATTTTCGCGACCGGGGAAGGAGCTGCTGTAGAGCGTCATTGTGATGGGCCTTGCTGAAGGGACGATCTGCAAGTTGTGACGTGAGCATGTCGAAATAGTCGGCGACGATCAGATCGACCTCGCCGTCAGTCCATATGGAACCTCTCGCGTCGTCAGTCAGTCGGCTTTCCTCCGTCGGTAATTCTGTCACGGCCAGTGAATTACGATCAGACTGAAACACCCGCTCCGTTCAGGCCGAAGCTGTCGAGCCCTCGCTAGTCCTCCTGAAAACAGAAGGGAGGGCTTCGACAAGCTCAGCCCGAACGGCTTTTGGTATATCAAACAGACTCTCGCTCTCGCATCGACCGCGTTCATTCCGGCGTTTCGCCCGCGACGAGAGCCCGCGTCCGCTACCTTCAGGCCGCCTTGTCCCGCTGCCGGGGATGCCCCGTCGCGACGCCGCCGCTCAGCTTTGCGACGTGCGGATAGCGCTCCGCCATCTCCGGCGTGTAGCCGAGGTTGAACACGGTCGGGCTTTTCTGCGGGCGCTGCGGGCGGTCGTAATAGGTGCCCAGCAGCTTGTCCCAGAAGAAGCTGGTGATGCCGTAATTGCCGTTCTCATCGTGGAAATGGTGGGCCATGTGCTGGCGCTTCATCTCGCCGAGCCACTTGTTCTTCGGCTTGTAGCTGAGGTGCTGGATGCAGTGGCAGAATTCGTAGAAGCAGGTGGTGAGGAGACCGGTGGCGAAGGCCGCCGCCGCGCCGCCGAGGCCGTATTGGGCGCCCCAGAGGCTGCCGATCCCCCAGCCGATCGGGATGGTGGCGATGCCGATCGTCGGCAGCGTCGTGGGGAGCGCGCCGAACAGGACCTCGAGATGGTTCGGATCCTGGTGATGGTCGTAATGGATCCGCTTCCAGGTCGCGGCCAGCGGCGGCACCTTGAACATCCAGCGGCTGTGGAGGACCCAGCGGTGGAGGACGTACCAGACGACCGGATAGATGAGGGTGGCGACCGCGATCGTGATCAGGGTCGGGACGAGCGGCGCCGGCCGCTGCACGTAGACGGCGATCGCCCCGAGCGCGAGCAGGGCGTAGGCGATGATCGCCGGATATTGGACATAGGCGATGACGAGCTCCCGGAGGTTCATCTTGTCCAGATGATGCTCGCGTCGCCAGAAGCTCGGGCGCAGGCTGTGGGCGGTCTTCACGGCTTATCGGTCCTCGATTTTGTCGCGGGGCACGGGGCTTAGGCTCCCATATGTGTCCTGCCCATGAATTCTCAATACGGCCAAAGTGGGGCTGAGTCTCCCCAGACCTTCCTCTCCTTCCTGCAAGGGAGGGGGGAAGGGTCAGTTCAGGCGCAGCACCCTTGCAAAGCCGCCGAGCGCCTCGCGGTCGGAGCGGGTGAGGCCGAGGCGGAGCGCGGTCCAGCTTGCGGCCGCCCAGAGCAAGAGCACGCCGGCGAAACGGGCGGGGCCGTGGGCGGCGCGCTCGACCAAAGCCATGGCCGCGCAGCCGGCGACGGCGGCGGCGAGGCCG
The DNA here is from genome assembly GCA_028293025.1 of Alphaproteobacteria bacterium. Classification (GTDB taxonomy): domain Bacteria; phylum Pseudomonadota; class Alphaproteobacteria; order Sphingomonadales; family Sphingomonadaceae; genus Allosphingosinicella. The sequence continues at coordinate 50,151 of JAQGLF010000010.1, read as the reverse complement.
AGGAAGAGCTTGCGGTCGAAGGGCGACAGGCGGTCGGAGAGGCTGAGCTCGAGCGTCGCCGCATAAGCCTGGGCGATGGTGGCGGCGCCGACCGCGAGCGCCATGCCGGCGCCGCCGAGCCGGGGGACGAGCAGCAAAGCGAGGCCGAGCCAGAGGCCGACGGCGACGAGGCTGTTGACCAAAGGCAGGATGCGGTGGCCGGTCATCTCGACGATCGGCGTCGCCGGCCCGACGATCGCCTCGGCCGCGCGGGCGGCGGCGAGGATCCAGAGCAAGGGGAGGGCCGCCATCGCCTCGGGCCGGTAGACCGAGAGGATGTCGGCGCCGGCGAAGATCAGCAGGCCGGCGAGCGGCACGACCAAGGCGGTCGAGACCCGGCTGGCGAAGCGGTAGAGCGGGCCGATCGCGGCGCGGTCGGCGCGGGCCTGGTGGGCGGCGAGCGGCGCCATCACATATTGGAAGGCCTGGCGGACGGCGAGCGGGACGGTGGCGATCTTGCGGGCGATCTCGAACAGGCCGGCGGCGACCGCGCCCCGCGCGCCCGGCAGCAGCAGGTTGATGACCACCGCCGGGCCGTCGATCAGCAGCTGACGCGCGAAATTCGCCGGCAGCAAGGCGAGGCCGGTGGCGACGAGCAGCCTGAGATTGGCGGCGTCGACCGGCGCGCGCAGCAGGCGCTTCAGGTCGTAATAGCGGCCGAGCAAAGGCACGCAGAGGGCCGCGGTGAGGGTGAGCGAGGCCAGATGGGCGGCGACGAGGCCGAGGCTGCCCATGCCGAGCGCGAAGAAGCCGAGGGCGTAGAGGATGCGGGCGATCTGCTCCCAGAACAGCCGCAGGCGGATCTCGGGGCCGAAGGCGCGGCGGGCGCGGGCGGCCGAGGTCGCGATCTCGATGAAGGTCCAGAGCGGCAGGCCCCAGGCGAACAGGGCGACGGCGCGGGGCAGGAGGGCGCGGTCCTCTGGCGCGGCGGAGAAGAAATGGGCGACCCAGGCGGCGTTCAGCGTCACCAGCAGCGCGATCAGGGTCGCGGGGACGAGCGCGAGGATGAAGGCGAGCTTGACGGCGCCGTGGGCGCGGTCCTCGTCCCCGGTCGGCACGATCCGCTGCAAAGCGGCGGTGAGCGAGAGGTCGACGACATTCTCGGCGAGGTTGATCGCGCCCCACAGCACGACATAGATGCCGTAGGCGGCGAGGCCGTAGAGCCAGACGAAGAGCGGCTGGGCGACCGCCTCGATCAGGGCGGCGGCGCGGGAGAGGCCGACGAGGCCGGCGCCGCGCGCGATGTCCGAACGGCTGATCGGCGAATCGCTTCCGGCCGAGTCGCTCACAGGTGAGTCGCTTACGGGCTCCGGGCTCACTCCTCCGTCCGGATCAGCACGGCCTCGCCGAGGAGGAGGAAGAGGAGGAAGGGCGCCCAGGCGGCGACGAGCGGCGGGTAGGCGCCGAGATTGCCCATGGCGAGGGCGAAATTGTCGGCGACGAAATAAGCGAAGCCGAGCCCCATGCCGATCACGGCGCGCAGGAAGAGCTGGCCCGAGCGGGCGAGGCCGAAGGCGGCGATCGCGGCGAGCAGCGGCATCAGCACCGCCGAGAGCGGTCCCGACAATTTGTGCCAGAAGCCGGATTCGAGCTCGGCGGTGTCGCGCCCGGTCAGCTTCAGCTCGCGGATCGAATTGCGCAAGGTGCCGAAATCCTCCTCGTCGGCGCTGACCTTGGCGAGGGTGAACTGGAGCGGATCGAGCCCCTTGCCCCAGGCCATGGCCGGCATTTCGGTCTGGCTGCCGGTGGCGACGTCGAAAATGTCGAGCCCGGTGAGCAGCCATTGCCGGTTCTGCCGCCGGCCCAGCTTCGCCTTGACGATCCGCTGCAGCGTCTCGCCGGTGCGGTCGTAGATAGTCACGCCGATCAGCTGCGTCCCCTCGCCGGCGCCCTTCACCTGCTGCGCGAAGACGAGATCGTCGCTCCAGCGGACCCAGACGTTGGGGCGGACGCCGCTGTCCTTCGGCACCGGCCCGTAATCGACCGCCTCCCAGGCGTTGAGCGTGTCGGTGGCGCGGGTGACGACCCGTTCGTTGAAGGCGAAGCTCAGGGCGGCGACGCCGAGGCTGGCGACGATCAACGGGGCGATGATCTGGTGGGCGGAGATGCCCGCCGCCTTCATGCTGACGATCTCGCTATTCTGGTTGAGCGTCGCCAGCGTGATCAAGGTGCCGAGCAGCACAGAGAAGGGCAGGAAGCGGGCGATCAGCTGCGGCATGCGCAGCGAGACGTAGCGCCAGAGCTCGGCGTCGGTATTGCCGGGATGGGCGAGGATCTTGCCGGACTCGCCGAGCAGATCGAGCATCTGCAGGACGACGATCAGGGCCGCGAGCACGGCGAAGCTGCGCACCAGGAAGAGGCGCGCCATGTAGAAGGCGATCCGCCGCGACGGGAAGAATTGGAGGTTGATCATGCGGCCGGCACCGGGTCGCGCTCCCGGCTCTTGCCGAGGCGCAGCAGCCGCAGGAATGCCTTCTTCGCCTTGTCGGCGACGCGTTCGAGCGCGCCGATCGGCTGGCCGCCGGGCTTGTAGGCGAGCGTCCAGTACATCCAGAGGATCAAGGCGGAGAAGAGCAGGAAGGGCGTCCACAAAGCGACGACCGGGTGGACGCGGCCGAGCTCGCCCATATGCTCGGCATATTGATTGACCTTGTGATAGGTCACCACCATCACGATCGCGACGAAGATGCCGAGACCGGAGGTGCTGCGCTTCGGCGGCACCGCCAGCGCGACCGCGAGCACCGGCATCAGCAGCATCATCACGATCTCGACCAGCCGGTAGTGGAATTGCGCCCGCGCGGCCAGCGCCTGGTCCGGCGGGATGCGTTGCGCGGTGCCGAGCTTCAGCAATTCGGGCAGGGTCAGCTCGTCGCTGCCGCTGCGGCCGCGGAAGCGCTCGACCGCGGGCACGTTCACCGGCAGGTCCTGGGTCGTGAAGGTGAGCACGCGGGGCCGTGGATAATCGGGCGCATTGTGGACGAGGCGCCCGTTCTGGAGGCGGAGCAGGATCACATCGGGATCGTCGGTGGCGAGGAAGGTGCCGTGATCGGCGGTGACCGCGATCGACTTGCCGCCCTTCATCTCGGCGCTGACGAAGACGCCGTGGAGCAGGCGCCCCTCCTGCTCGCTGCGCTCGACCCGCATCGTCATGTGCCGGCCGAGGCTGGTGAACTCGCCGACCCGGATCGAGGCGCCGAGCGCACCGGAGCGCAGCTCGAAGCGCAGCTGCTGGTAGCCGTAATGGGCATAAGGCTGGAGGAAGCCGACGATGACGATGTTCAGCGCCATCAGCCCCACCGCATAGAGGAAGGGCACGCGCAGCAGCCGGGTATAGCTGAGGCCGACGCCGCGCAAAGTGTCGAGCTCGGAGGTCAAAGCGAGCTTGCGGAAGGCGAGGAGGACGCCGAGCAGCACGCCGATCGGGATGCCAAGCGAGAAATATTCGGGGAGGAGATCGGCCAGCATCTTCCAGACGATGCCGACCGGGCCGCCGGTCGCGATGACGATGTTGAACAGCTTCAGCATCTTGTCGAGCAGCAGCAGCATCGCCGCCAGCGTCAGCGTCGACACCAGGGGCACGACGATCAGCCGGGCGAGATAACGGTCGGTGGCGGTCAGAATCATCGGCTCACGAAGCTGCTTCGACCCCGATCCGAGGCGCTGCGGGTGGAGCGGCTATAGACGCGCGCGGGGAGCGGGGCAAAGCGCTAGTTCGGGCTCCGGCCCTTCCGCCACCATTTCGGCCGGCCAGGGCTACGGGCCGGTGCGCGCTTTTTGTCCCCCCATGACCATAATTTGGCCGCAACCTGCATCGATAGGCTGCGCGAGGGGGCGTTTCCTCCGGAGTTTCCATGAACAGGTCGAAGTCCATCCTTGTCCTCGCTTCGCTCCTGCCCGCGGCCGGCCTCGCCGCGCCGGCGGCGGCCGCGCTCGGCCCGGACGCGGCGGTCTGCAGCGAGGGACGGCCGGCTTTGCTGGTCAGCGTCAACGGCTTCAAGGCGCGCAGCGGCCGTCTCAGGGTCCAGCTCTACGGCGACAATCCGAACACCTTCCTCGCCAAGGGCGGCAAGCTGCGGCGCATCGACCTGCCGGTCACGCCGGCCGGGCCGATGAACGTCTGCATCGCCGTGCCGCATCCGGGCGTCTATGCGATCGCGGTCCGTCACGACGTCGATGGCGACAATGAGAAAGGCGACTGGAGCGACGGCGGCGGCTTCTCGAACAATCCGAGCCTCTCGCTCTTCCACCTGAAGCCGTCGCTGCGGCAGGTCGCGATCAATGTCGGCGGCGGCGTCAAGCCGGTCAGCGTCACCCTCCTCTACCGCCACGGTCTCTCGATCGGCCCCGCGGGGCGCGACTGAGCCATGGCCCGGGTCGCGCTCCTCTCCAACCCGCGCTCGACCGGAAACAAATCCATGCTGCCGAGGGTGCGGAGCTTCTGCGCGCGGGAGAAGGACATCTTCCATTATGAGGTGGAGCATATCAGCCAGATCGGCGCGGCGATGCGGACGATCGCGCGGGTGCAGCCGAAGGTCCTGATCATCAACGGCGGCGACGGCACCGTCCAGGCGGCGTTGACCGAGATGTTCAACGGCGGCCATTTCGGCGACGAGCCGCCGCCGGTCGCCGTATTGCCCAACGGCAAGACCAACCTCATCGCCTACGATCTCGGCGCCGGCGGCGATCCGATCGCGGCGCTCGAGCGCGTGCTGGAGATCGCCCGCTCCGACCTCGATGCCCATATCGTGCGGCGCGAGCTCATCTCGCTGTCCGACGGCACGCCGACCGGCAAGAAGGTGGTCGGCATGTTCCTGGGCGGCGCCGGCCTCGCCGACACGATGCTGTTCTGCCGGCACAATATCTATCCGCTCGGCCTGCCCAATGGCTTCGCCCATTTCCTGACCTTCTTCGCGGCCGTGCTGGCGATCGTCATCGGCGTGACCGCCCGGTTCCTGCCGCCGCGCCCGTCGCCGGTGCTGGTGTCGATGGCCGGATCCTCCTTCCGCGGCAGCTTCGCGGTGCTGATGGTGACGACCCTCGACAAGATGCTGCTCAACGACCGGTTCTCGCCGAGCAACGGATCGCGCGGCGCGCTCTCGATGCTGCTCGTGGAGCAGAAAAGGGGGCCGCTGCTGCGCGGCATCGTCGCGGCGATCCGCGGCCGGCTCGGCCGCCTGACCGATCCCGGCGTCCATGTCGAGCGGGGCGAGGAGATCCGGATCGAAAGCGAGGATTCGAACGTGATCCTCGACGGCGAGCTGTTCCAGGCGCGCAGGGGCCGGCCGATCGTCCTCAAGTCGTCGCCGCCGATCTCCTTCCTGAGGCTGGCCGCCTGAGCTTTGGACGTTCCCCGGCGAAGGCCGGGGTCCAGCCTTCGCCGGGGAACGTGAAACTGGTACTCCGGTGAGACATGGCTGAGACCCTGACCGATCTCGTCGCCGCCGAGCTGGCCGAGCCGGTGGATCCGCGCGTCGCCGCGATGGCGGCGGCGATCGCCGCGCTTTATCCCGGCGCGGCGCGCGCGGTCCTGTTCTACGGCTCGTGCCTGAGGGAGCGGCAGCTCGAAGGGCTGATGCTCGATTTCTACCTGATCGTCTCCGGCTACCGCGCCGCTTACGGCCGGAGCTGGCTGGCGGCGGCGAACCGGCTGATCCCGCCCAACGTCTTCCCGTTCGAGCATGACGGCCTCGCCGCAAAATATGCGGTGCTGAGCGAGGCGGATTTCGCGCGCGAATGCGGCCTACGGGCGCGCAGCGTCTCGGTCTGGGCGCGCTTTGCCCAGCCGTCGCGGCTGGCCTGGGCGGCGGACGCCGCGGCGCGGGCGCGGGCGGTCGCCAGCATCGCCGAGGCTGCGTCGACGCTGTTCGCTCTGACCCGGCCGCTGGTCCGGGGCGACGCACGCAACGATCCGCTGGCGGTGTTCCGGGCCGGCTTCGCCTTGACCTATGGCGCGGAGCTCAGGGCGGAGCGGCGGCAGCGCGCCGGCTCGATCGTCGACGCCGATGCGGAGCGCTACCGCCGCTTCGGCCGGGCGGCGATCGCCGAGCGGGGAGGGGAGATGGAGGCCGGGCCGAAGGCAATGCAGCGGGCATGGCGATGGCGGCGGCGCAAGGGCAAGGCGCTCACCATCGTCCGGCTGGTCAAGGCGAGCGCGACCTTCGCCGGCGGCGTCGATTACCTCGCCTGGAAGATCAACCGCCACGCCGGCACGCAGATCGTGCTGAAGCCCTGGCAGCGGCGCTGGCCGCTGGCCGCGGCGATCACCCTGCTGCCGCGGCTTTTGAAGCGGAGGGCGATTCGGTAGGGCGGCGGGAGAGGGCCGTCGCCACCGCATCCGCAAGCGCGGAAACGGTGAACGGCTTCCTCAGCAGATCGTGGCCGCTGAGGCCGTCCGCGTCGCCCGCATCGCCGACATAGCCGGTGACGAACAGCACCGCGATCCAGGGATAGACGGCGGCGGCGCGGCGGACGAGCTCGGTGCCGGTCATCTCCGGCATCATCACGTCGGTCAGGATCAGCTCGACGCCCGGCTCGCGGGCAAGGATGTCGAGCGCGTCGCGGCCGCTCGAACAGGGGATCGGCCGGTAGCCGAGCTCTTCCAGCGCGCCGACCGTCGCCCGGCTGACCCGCGGATCGTCCTCGACGACGAGGATCGTCGTGCCCGGCGCCGGGGGATGCGCCGCGGCGGCGCCCTGCGGCATCGCCGTCTCGCCCGCCGCCTCCGCCGCCTCGGTCGAGCGGGGCAAATAGAGCGAGACGATGGTGCCGCGGCCGAGCTGCGAGTCGATGGTGACGTCGCCGCCCGACTGGCGGGCGAAGCCGAAAATCTGGCTGAGGCCGAGGCCGGTGCCCTTGCCGACGGGCTTGGTGGTGAAGAAGGGCTCGAACACCCGCTCCAGATGCTCGGGCGGGATGCCGCCGCCGGTGTCGGCGACATGGATGCGGACATAGTCGCCGGCGGGGAGCTGGCCGACCTCGCCTTCGCCCAGCCGCTCATGGTCGATGGCGATGGTGAGCTCGCCTTCCCCATCCATCGCATCGCGTGCGTTGACGGCGAGGTTGAGCACGGCGTTCTCGAGCTGGTTCGGGTCGACCTTGACGGGCCAGGGCTCTGCCGGGAAGCGAGTGCGCACCACGATCCGCTCGCCGATCGAGCGGTCGACGAGATCGAGCATGTTCTCGACCAGAGCGCCGGGTGCGAGCGCGATCGGCAGCAAAGGCTCGGCGCGGGCGAAAGCGAGCAGCCGGCGGGTGAGGGCGGCGGCGCGGGTCGCCCCCTCCATCGCATTGTCGAGGTGGAACTCGACCTCGCGCCGCGAGCCGCTGAGCTTGCGCCGGGCGAGATCGAGGCCGCCGACCACGACCGCGAGCATGTTGTTGAAATCATGCGCGATGCCGCCGGTCAGTTGGCCCACCGCCTCCATTTTCTGGACCTGGCGCAGCTGCGCCTCGGCGGCTTCGCGCTCGGCGCCTTCCTCCTTGAGCCGCTGATTGGCCTCGGTCAACTCGCGGGTCCGCTCCTGCACCGCCGCTTCGAGCCGCTGGGCGCGCCCGGCCTCGCTATCCGCCTCGCGCAAGGCCGCGATCCGGTCGTTGAGCGCGCGATAGGCGAGATAGCCCAGGACGACAGCGGCGAGGCCGATCAGCATCGCCAGCCAGCCGAACCAGCCGGTCAACTCGTCCGCCCGGTCGCTGGAGCGGCGGGTCGCGTCCATCCGCGCGCGCAGATCCTCCCGCTCGGCGGCGGCGATCTCGGCGAGCTTGGCGCGCAGATCGTCCCCCAGCTTCAGCTTGCCGGCCTGGTAGAAGATGCTGACGCCGCCGACCCCCTTCTTGCCGCGGGCGGCCGTCGCCGCCTCGGCAAGCTGCGTGCCGCGCTGGTTATAGAGCCGGCGGAGCTGATCGACGCGGGCGCTCTGCCCGGGAGTGTCGCGGACCAGCCGCCGCAGCTCGTCGATCTGCTGCGCGGCGGCCAGCCATTCATTGTAATAGATGGTGCCGGTCGTCGACTGTTCGTCGAGAACGTAGCGGCCGAGCGCCGCCTCGGCGCGGGCGATGCTGCCGTCGGCGGTGCGGGTGAGCAGCATCACGTCGTAGCTGTGCCGTTCCGAGGCGAGCGCGTCGTCGCGGGCCGTGTTCGAGGCGTCGACCATGAGCAGCAAGGCGGCGAGCAGGATGGTCGCGAGCAGCGCACCGGCGCTCGCGGCCACGCCGCGCCAGGAACCGGAGGTCCCTTCCCCCTCCGGCACGGCGCCCAAATCCTCACCCGCCATGGACGGGATTCTAGCCCGGACGGCGAAGGCTGGAAAGCCGGTTCACCGCATCAGGGGATTCGTTTCGCCGCGAAATTGGGGGCTCGGGCTGCAGAGCGCGCTTCGCGCGCACCCACCCCCTACCCTCCCTTCAGGAAGCGGAGTTAGGAGAGATACCCGATCGCCTTCCCCGCGCTTTCGAACATCGCTAGGATGTCGCCGACCTGCTCGCTCGTATGGTCGGCGCATAGCGAGCAGCGGAGGAGGTACATGCCGGCGGGGGTCGCGGGCGGGCGGGCCATGTTGACGTAGACGCCGGCCTCGAGCAGCGCCTGCCACATCCGCACCGTCACGTCCTGGTCGGGGAGGAGGATCGCGATGATCGCCGACTGGGCTTCGGGCGTGGCGAGGGTGAAGCCGAGGTCGCGCAGGCCCTGATGCATGCGCTTGCTGTTCTCCCAGAGGTGCGCGCGCTTGTTGCCGGCATATTTCAGCTTGCGGATCGAGGTCGCGGCGGTGGCGACGACCGAGGGCGGCAGCGAGGCGGTGAAGACATAGGGCCGGCAGACCAGGCGGAGCACTTCGAACTTCGGGTGGTTCGAGACGATGAAGCCGCCGACCGTGCCGACCGACTTGGAGAAGGTGCCGACGACGAAGTCGACCTGGTCCTCGACCCCCGCTTCCTCGAACACGCCGCGGCCGTTGGCCCCGAAAAAGCCCATGCCGTGCGCCTCGTCGACCGCGACCATGGCGCCGTGGCGCTTGGAGACCTCGACCATCTCCTTGAGAGGGGCGATGTCGCCGAGCATCGAATAGACGCCTTCGAGGACGACGAGACGGCCGCCTTCGGCCGGCAGGCGCTTCAGCCTCTTCTCTAGATCCTCGACATTGTTGTGGCGGAAGCGGACGATCTGGGCGTTGCCGAGCGCGCAGCCGTCATAGATGGAAGCGTGGCTGTCGGCGTCGAGGATGATGTAATCCTCCTTGCCGGCGATGGTCGACATCAGGCCGAGATTGGCCTGGTAGCCGGTCGAGAAGACCATCGCATGAGCGGTGCCGTAAAAATCCTTGAGCGCTTCCTCGCATTCCTTGTGGCCCTGGTAGGTGCCGTTGAGGACGCGGCTGCCGGTCGTGCCCGAGCCGAATTCGTCGAGCGCCTGCTTGCCGGCTTCGATCACGTCCGGATCGAAGGTCATGCCCATATAATTGTAGGTGCCGAGCAGGATCGTCTCCTTGCCGCGGACGATGGCGAGGGTGGGGGAGAGGACCTTCTCCATGACCACGCCGAACGGATCGCGGACGCCGGTGTCGAGCAGCGCCTCGCGCTCGGCGATCAGGGCGTCGAACTTGGAGAAGAGATCGGCGCCGGGGGCGGTCGGGGGGACGGGGTGGTCCGCGGGGTCCGTCGGCGTGCTCAGCGCCTCGGTCATCCGTCGTTCCTCAGCTGCTCGACGGCGTCGACGAGCTGGCCGACGGTCTCGATCTCGGCCTGCATGTTCATGGTGATGAGGATGTCGAACTCGTCCTCGATCGCGGCGACGAAGTCCATGACGGTGAGGCTGTCCCATTCGAGGTCGCCGGCGAAGGTCGTGCCTTCGGCGAGAGCGACGCCCTTCTTGTCGAACGGGGCGATCAGCTGCGCGACCCTGGCGAAGGTCTCTTCTCGGTCGGTCATCGGCTTCCCTTATGATCCCCGACCGACCGTGCCAAGGGATTAGGGCCCAAACGTGGCCGCGGCTTGGCAGGGGGGAGGCGCCGTGCGATGCTCCGCAAAAGCGAGGGAAGAGATGGCGGAGGACAAGCCGTTTTGGGTCAACGCCATCCACGTCGTGCGGACGGCGCAGCAGATCAACGTCCAGCTCTCGGCCATGGCCGACCAGAAGGCGAGCATCCTGATGGGCGCGACCTTCGTCATCTTCACCATCGCGATCGGCCAGGCGCACGGCACGACGCCGCCCTTGCCGCTGCTCATCCTCGGCGGCACGGCCTTCGCCTCGGCGGTCTGCGCGGTGCTCGCGATCGTGCCGGCGACGCGGCAGAAGCGGCCGGACGCGCGGACCAACCTCCTCTTCTTCGGCTCCTTCTCGGCGCTCGAGGAAGAGGAATATCTCGACCGGCTGATCGCCACCCTCCGCGACGAGGAGGAATCCTACCGGACCATGGCTCGCGACATGTACCAGAACGGCCTCGTCCTCGCCCGCAAGAAGTACCGGATGCTGGGCTATGCCTATCGCATCTTCCTGCTCGGCATGACGGCGAGCCTGATCGCCTTCGTGGCTGAGCGGGTGGTCTAACCTACTTCAGCCAGCCCTGCTCGCGATACCAGTCGGCGGTGTCCTTGAGGCCGGTCGGCGTGCGGATCTCGGCGTTCCAGAGGCCGGCGGGCGGGCGTTTCTCGGCGCGCGCGACCCAGTCGGGATGGCAGAAATAGCCGACCCGGTCGGGGGTCAGCTTGGCACGGCCGCGGCGGAACAGGCGGTCGAAGCCGGAGGCGAGGCGGAGGATCGGCTTCGGCATCGCCAGGGTCGCCGCGCGCTTGCCGTAGAGGCGGCCCAGGGTCCGGGCGAAATGACGATGGTCCCAGCCGCCCTCGCGGCCGTCGTCGGGCTCGTAAATCTCGCCCCAGGTGTCCGGCTCGTCGAGCGAGGCGAGGGTCAGCCGGCAGAGATCGTCGACATGGAGCAATGAGAAGCGGCCCTTGGGCGGCAGAGCGACGAAGCCGCGCCGCGCCATGCGGAACAGGTCGAACGTCTCCTTGTCGCCCGGGCCGTAGACGGCAGGCGGGCGGAGGATCGTCCAGTCGAGGCCGGAGGCGGCGACGAGGCGCTCCGCCTTGGCCTTGGAGCGGCCGTAATCGGAAAGCTCGGGTTCGCGGGCGGCGAGCGAGGAGATGTGGACGAAGCGCCGGACGCCGGCCTTGCGCGCCGCGTCGATCATGTTGGCGGTGCCGCCGGCATTGACCCGGTCGAAATCGGCGCGGTCGGGGGCGTTGATCAGCCCGGCGAGGTGGATGATCGCATCGGCGCCGGCGGCGAGCTTCACCAGCGTCTCGGGCCGGTCGAGAGCCCCGTCGACCCAGGCGATCTCGTCCTCCGGCGGCTTCCAGCCGCGGGTGAGGGCGCGCACGTCATAGCCCTGGGCCAGCGTCATGCGGAGCAGGTGCCCGCCGACGAAGCCGGTGCCGCCGGTGACGGCGAGGGTGCGGATCTTGGCGGTTTTGCGTCTCGATCCTCCCCGGGACGGGGAGGGGGCTCGCGCGGAGCGCGTTGGAGGGGGCGGCGATTGGTCCCCCCCCTCGTTCCCGGGAGGGCCTACAGCGGCGACCATTCGTCTTCCTCCGCTTCCACCGCCCCGGGCGCGAGATGCGCGAGCAGGGCGTCGAGCACCGGCAACGTCCCCGCCCCGGTGGCGCCGGAGAGCGGGTGGGCCTCGACGCCGGCTTCCGCCTCCAGCTCGGCAGCGAGGGCGTCGATCAGCTCGTCGTCGTCGAGCGTGTCGATCTTGTTGAGCGCGACGATCTCCGGCTTGTCGGTGAGGCCGGCGCCGTAATTCTCCAGCTCGTCGCGGACGACGCGGTAGGCCGTAGCGACGTCCTCATTATTGGCGTCGACGAGGTGGAGCAGGACCCGGCAGCGCTCGACATGGCCGAGGAAGCGGTCGCCGATCCCGGCGCCCTCGGCGGCGCCTTCGATCAGGCCCGGAATGTCGGCGATGACGAATTCGCGCCCCTTGTGGCGGACGACGCCGAGCTGCGGGTGGAGGGTGGTGAACGGATAGGCCCCGACCTTCGCCCTCGCATTGGTGACGATGTTGAGGAAGGTCGACTTGCCGGCATTGGGAAGCCCCACCAATCCCACGTCGGCGAGCAGCTTGAGGCGCAGCCACACCCACATTTCCTCGCCCGGCCAGCCGGTGCCGTGCTGGCGGGGCGCGCGATTGGTGGCGGTCTTGTAGCTGGCATTGCCGCGGCCGCCGTCGCCGCCTTTCAGCAGCACCATCCGCTGCCCCACTTCGGTGAAGTCGGCGAGGACATGCTCGCGGTCGTCGGACAGGATCTGGGTGCCGACCGGTACCTTGACGACCAAATCCTCGCCGCCGGCGCCGGTGCGGTTGGAACCGGAGCCGCCCTTGCCGCGCGGGGCGCGGAAATGCTGGGTGTAGCGGAAGTCGATCAGGGTGTTGAGGCCCTCGACCGCCTCGAAGATGATGTCGCCGCCCTTGCCGCCGTCGCCGCCGTCCGGGCCGCCATATTCGATAAATTTCTCACGCCGAAAGCCGACCGCCCCCGGCCCGCCGGCGCCGGAGCGGACGAAGATCTTGGCCTGGTCGAGGAAGTGCATGGCCGGGCATGTAGGGTAGAAGGAGAGGGGAGTTAACCCTCCTTCGGCTCGATCGCCGGATGGGCCGCGAGCAGGTGCCGCGCGGCGAGCTCGCGCGCCTTGTCGCGGGGAAGGCCGAGCGCGTCGGCCATCGCCGTGCCGAGCAGCGAATCGCCGAGCGCGGCGAGGACCAGCCACAGCGTCGTCTCCGGGACCGGCCGGTCCTCATGGCCCTGGCGGAGCTGGTCGACGAGGCCGTGGATCGCGTCGAGCACCGGATCGAGCGCGTCGCGATTGCCGGACAGGATCATCCAGGCCGCGAGCGCGCCGGCGCCGCCGCTGCCGAAGGCGTCGAAGGTGCGGTCGACGATCTCGCGCGGATCCGCCTCGCCCTGCCGCGCCCGCGCGACCGCGCCGCCGATCGCGGCGGTGACATGCTCGGCGAGGTGGCGGGCGAGTTGCGCCTGCAGCCCGGCGGCCGAGCCGAAATGGTGGAGGAGGTTGGCGTGGGTCTTGCCGATCCGCGCCGCCACCGCCTTCAGCGTCACCGCCTGCGGCCCGGCCTCGAGCAGCAGCGCCCGCGCCGCCTCCAGCGCGGCGGCGCGGCTTTCTTCGGGGGAGAGGCGTTCACGAGCTATTGACATTGGTGTAAGTAAGATGCATTCCTCGCCCCGGAGATACAGCATGGCGAGCAAAGCGACACCCTCCGATCTCACGATCACGCCGCGCGACCGGCGCTTCGGCCGCGGCGCCGCCACCGGCCGCTGGTGGCTGGGCGGCGATCCGGTCGGATCGACCATGTACGACGCGCTGTCGGTGACCTTTCCGAAGGGCGAGGCCTTCTTCGTCGAGAGCGTGCGCGCCTTCCGCGACGGCGCGCCGCCCCGGCTCGCCGCCGAGATCAAGGCCTTCACCACCCAGGAGGTGATGCACAGCCGCGAGCATGTGCAGTTCAACCGCCGGGCCGTCGAGGCCGGCTACGACATGTCGGCGCTCGAGCGGCGGGTCGACGAACGGCTGGAGATCGTCAAATCGCGGCCGCCGATCGTCAACCTCGCCGCGACCATGGCGCTCGAGCATTTCACCGCCATCCTCGCCCACCAGCTGCTCGGCAACCCGCGCCATCTGGCGGGCGCCGATCCGGAATCGGCGGCGCTCTGGCGCTGGCACTCGATCGAGGAGATCGAGCATAAGGGCGTCGCCTACGACACCTGGCTGCACGCGACGCGGGGCTGGCCGCGGGGCAAGCGCTGGAAGGTGAAGGCGAAGGTGATGCTCTACGTCACCAGGAACTTCGTCGTCGACCGCGCCCACGGCACGCTGAAGCTGCTGGCGCAGGACGGCATCACCGGCCCCCGCGCCTGGGCGCGCCTGTTCTGGTTCTCCTTCGTGCGGCCCGGGATGATGCGCAAGATCCTCGGCGCCTGGTTCGCCTTCTTCCTGCCCGGTTTCCATCCCTGGAAACATGACGACCGCGCGCTGATCGCACGGGCCGAGCGCGAGCTCAGCTACGCGGGCTGAGCGCGTTCACGCCGCGATCGCCGCCATTGCCGCCGGACAGCCTTCCTCCGCCAGCTCCAGCTCGAAGAGCCGGCACGGCGCCGCTTCGCCGCGCCCGGCGCTGAAGCGGGGGGCGACGAGGCCGGTGGGACGGAAGCCGACCTTCTCCAGCACTCGCCCCGAGGCCGGATTGTCGAGGAAATGGCCGGCACGCAGCCTTGGCAGACGCAGGCTGCCCCGCGCGATGGCGACGACGGCGCGCGCCGCCTCGGTCGCATAGCCGCGATTCCACCAGCGCCGGCCGATCCAATAGCCGAGCTCGATCGGGCCGTCGGGCCGCCGGCCGAGGCCCGCAGTGCCGATCAGCTCCGGCGCCCCGCTTGTGCGGCGGAAGACGAGCAGGCTGACGTCGCGCGGGCGCCGCTCGGCCGCCAGGAACGCTTCGGCATGCTCCATGCGGTAGGGCCAGGGCGCGGTGGCGAGGTTGCGGACCACCGCTTCCTCGGCGATTGCGCGGTGAAGGGCGGGCGCGTCCTCGATCCAGCCGGGCCGCAGCAGCAATCTTTCGGTCCTCGCGAACATCGTCTCGCTCCTCCGCCTTCGGCGCCGCCTAACCCGCGAGGGTTTCAGGCCGGCGACAATTTCGAGGGAGAAATAAAAAGGGAGAGGGGTGGGCCCCTCTCCCTCGAAACGGTTCTCTGCCGAGTACCTTGGGGGGCCGTCCTCCGGGACGACCCTTGATCGGTCGTCCCTATTCCGCCGCGTCGCTCGCGATCATCTCTACGCAGGCGAATTTTCGGCCGAGCTTCCCGTCGCGGAACGAGACCCGGCCGTCGGTAAGCGCAAAGAGGGTATGGTCCTTGCCCATGCCGACGCCGGCGCCGGGATACCATTTGGTCCCGCGCTGACGGACGATGATGTTGCCGGCGAGCACGGCTTCGCCGCCGAATTTCTTGACGCCCAGCCGACGGCCCGCGCTGTCGCGACCGTTGCGTGAGGATCCGCCTGCTTTCTTGTGTGCCATGACTAAGCTCTAACCTGCTTGTGGTTTACGCGTTCTTATCAGCCGCCGGCTTCTTCGGGGAAGCTTTTTTCTTCGGAGCCGGGCTCGTTGGGGCCGGGCTGTCGGTCATCTCGCTCGCGGCGCCTTCGACCTTGAGCGGCGCCTGCGCCTGGGGCTCGGCGGCCGCAGGAGGCTCGGAAGCTTCCGGAGCCTTCTTCGCCCGCGGCTTCTTCGCCGGTGCGGTCTCGGCGACGATTTCGGTGATCTGATCGTTGACGTGCGTCGGGAAGGCGTCGGCCTCGGCCGGTGCGGCGGCTGGCTTGGCCTTCTTCGCCGGCTTCTCGGCCTGCCGATCGCCGATGCCGAGGATGCGCAAGATCGTGTGCTGCTGGCGATGGCCTTTCTTGCGCCGGTAATTGTGCCGGCGGCGCTTCTTGAAGACGATCACCTTGTCGGCCTTGGCCTGGGCGATGATCTCGGCCGAGACGATGAGACCGTCGGTCGAGCGGAGCTCGCCGCCGTCGCCGGCGAGCAGGATGTCGCCCAGCGAGATGGTGTCGCCGGCAGCGCCTGCCAGCTTCTCGACGACGATCTTGTCTCCCGGGGCGACGCGATATTGCTTGCCGCCCGTGCGCACGACTGCGAACATGGCTCTTCCCAAAAAAACTGATGCTGCCCGCGCAAAACATCGGCCGCAGCCGAACCCCTGCGCGGGAACCGGGCTGCTACAAAGAGAGGGCCCGGCTGTCAACTTCCCTCGTCATGCCAGCGGAGGCTGGCATCCCAGTGGGTGAACAAAACCGCGCTTTTCGCCCGCCGGGACCCCAGCCTTCGCTGGGGTGACGGCTTGCGCCGTCAGTGGCGGTGCTCCCGCTTCAGCCGGTAACGGCCGTCGGCAAAGGCGTCGAACAGGCCGGAAATGGCGGGATGGTCGACCGGCTCCTCGCTGTCGTCGGCCAGCAGATTCTGCTGGCTGACATAAGCGACGAAGGAGGATTCCCCGTTCTCGGCGAGGAGGTGATAGAAAGGCTGGTCCTTGTCCGGCCTGATCTCGGCGGGGATCGCGTCGTACCATTCCTCGCTATTGGCGAAGACCGGATCGACGTCGAAGATCACGCCGCGGAAATCGAACAGGCGGTGGCGGACCACGTCGCCGATGGTAAAGCGGGCGTGGGCGACCGCCGGCGCCAGCAAAGCCGCGGCGACATCGCTGGCGAAGGTCTCCGGTCGGTCGATCATCGCCTCCTATGTAGGCATTGAACGGGGTGAGGCAAGCGAGCCGACCCCTCGTCGTCGCTCGGGACGTGCTTGGCAAGGGCGAAGGCTTGAGCTAAGGCCCCGCGCCTGTCGACCCGCCCCGCCTTCGCGCCGGGGCGATTTCGCGAGATGCGGAGAGGTGCCGGAGCGGTCGATCGGGGCGGTCTCGAAAACCGTTGTGCCCTTACGGGTACCGAGGGTTCGAATCCCTCCCTCTCCGCCATTCACCCCCAGAATCTGTCTCCTAACAGGGCCCGTCCTGCAGCGTGCGGAACTTGCGGCGCTATTCCGCCCCAATCCAATCTGCCGGGCGGTCTTTGCGGAGATCAGAGGCCTAAATATGCCTAGGATATGGCCGCGGTCTCTGGCTGTCCGATGCACGGGTGAGTTTCCCTGCTAGCAGGCAATTAACAGGGAATTTTCGCAAATTCGCCGCTCAAAACAGGCCAATCGCGCAACATCGGGGCCGCCCCTGCGCAGAAAACTGCGCATTCACAGTACTCTAGCGCGGTCAAAATCCACTTTCCTGTTCTTCGCCGGAACAGGCAATTTTAGCCGTCATAACAGGGATGCTCGTGGCCTTATCAGGGGCGATAACAACAAATAACAGGCCGGAGTCGATGGGCATGGCCGAAGTCCCGACGATCGCGCTTGAGGGCCTCAATGATGCGCAAAAGAACGGTCCCGTTTTCCCAAGTCACCCTAACTACGAAAGTAGCCACCCGACGAACCCGAAGCACGGGGTGCGGAGAGACTCGAACCGCTTTTTATATAACGTCAGTCAGCGCACATCGAGGTGACCGGCTCCGCTGTCCTGTTCGACCAAGAGCAAGAAATACCTGCTTAACTGACCGATCCTGCTGGACTCCCACGGTCGCTGGCAGCCTCACCATTTTGGGAAAGATCATGATACGTCGCCGCTAGCGGCTCGGGGCGCAACGACGATCGACGTAGCGGATGGCCCCCCCATTGTATTCACGGCGAGTCCACGCCCAGGCGGTCATGTGTTTGCCACCCTTGGAAACCAGCACGACCGCATCGGCGCCGATCTTTCGCGCCTGGTTGCGAAGCTTCTCGAAAATCACTGACCGGCCGTTGCCGCCCCAGTCCGTCGTTACGCTTACGCTCACCGGCTGAACGAAATGATAGGGGCAGGTGGTCACATCTGAGCTCGTCACCAATATTCCGTCTACGAAGGTGGAATCGCCGCTGTCGACCTGCTGCGACGCTGCCGCCGTGGCCGCGCCGACCAGTGCGAGAAGCAATGCTATCCTGCGCATGAAGCGCCCCCTGATTGACGAGCGAGCCCAGCCTCTAACTAATCCGGTCGCGGGGTCGGCGCCAGCTTAGTGCCGGCGCCCTCTAAGAATCTTGGCACATCGTCGGTGGGACGTGGCCTCTGCGCGGAATTTGCCTTCGCTATGATTTCAATTGTCGGAGCGGGAACATACGGCTTAACTAACTGCGCTAACCGGGTATAGCCCTCGTACGCATTCGGCGCGGTTAACCGGCGATGAGCCAAGAACGACCTAAGAGCTTCGTGCGTTCTATATATACTAACGGCCCAATACTTTTCAAACAAGCCCCAGTATCTCGGTCTAATCATCACAAGCTTGATGGTCTCAAATTCCACTAGGAGACCAACTACGTCATATGTACTACATACCTTTGAAGCTGCCGCCTCTAACTTTGAGTTCGTTTCGAGCCACCATTCGGCTGTCCCTTGCCCTTCTATTTTTTGAATCACGATACGTCTAGCGTCTCTGATCGGATCATTTTCGATATATTTCAGGATTTCAAAGAGCTTAAATGTGCGAACGTGTAGGTAGGCGAGCCAAGCCGCAGCCAATGCTATTCCCGCCAAAACGATCTGAGCGATATAGTAACCTCTCTGCAGAAACAAATCAAACCCCGTTACCATAGCGCTTTCTCCGCATTCCACTATTCAACGACATTTATTCTCTTATTGCGTTGGCCGGTTGGTACATACTTCGCGATACTATAGAAAATGCACAAATGCCAAATCGAACGGATCTTGAAGTGACAGGCGCGCCGGCGGATCGGCGTTGCGACTGGCGCGCACTGTAGGATCCGAAAACAACTAGCACCTTCCCTTCGGAGCCTACAGAGCCGCGATTCGTCCCGCAATCGCCAGTCAGTTCGTGCTGCCCGGAAACGTCACGGTTCTTGTTGGGCTTGGGGGCGACGGCGGCAGATGATACAGCCATTCGTTGTGAACGACTTATCTGACCCGACAGGCTCGAACGCCATCGTAGCCGCCGTCGATTGGCTACAGGGTGGTGTACTTGGAACGATCGCTACGACGGTCGCTATCATAGCGGTGGCTTCCGTCGGCTACGGAATGCTGACCGGGAGAACCAATTGGCGCCGCGGTGCCAGTGTAATTGTGGGGTGCTTCATCGTCTTTGGTGTCTCGTCCATAGTGGCCGGGATCCGATCGACAACAGAGCCGGCAGCGTTGTATGCACCCCTGCAGACGGCGCAAACTTCGACTTCCATTGTTATCCCCAGATTGCCTCCTCAGCCTCCCTCGCTTGATTCCGATCCTTACTCCGGGGCTACAGTACCCACTCGATAGGGCCGCTCCGCTATTGCGCCCGGATGTCCGGCTTGGGCCATTCAAGCGCTTACAAGGCGTAGTGCGATTTGAAGCAATTCAGCTGAATTTCTTGTAAACAGAGCGACCCGTGCAAATTGCACCCGGTGAACGTGCGGTCGTCGCCTGGATCTCGGTGAGTTCCGTATTGCTGGATCAGAGTCTCGTAGTACGACGTCTGCGAAATTTGCGCCGTTGAAAAAGCTACGGGTGAGGCTGGCGCCGGCGGCGGAGACGCCGCTCACCATCGTACCGGAGTAATCTCGATCCGGGCGTACCTCGAACGGCTGTCGAGCCGCGCCAGCACAATCTTCCTCTCCCCTAATCATAAGTTATTAGCCCATTTGCGACGTTCTGAGTGGGCTTCGAGAGAAGCGAAGGAGCGCAGAGGTTCTTAACCCCGAACTTTTGGGTGCACTCTGGGTCTCAAATATTTGAGAGACGAAGACGGCCGTATCCATCGCGAGGACCAACCAAATAATCGTCAACTGTTATAAAATATCTTTAGCGGTCTTGACACGTGCGCGACTCTTGTGTTCGTTACGTCTCAGCAGCAAGAGGGGCTTGCGATGCGCAGTAAAACCATGACCGCCAGGCTATTCCTGGCGTCATCTTCTTGCGTGCTGGCGACAGCGGCACTGGCAAGCGAGACGACGACCTACACCTACGACGCGCTTGGACGTCTCGTCGCAACGACGAGCAGCGGGACAGTTAATAGCAGCCTGGCGACAAGCATCGCCTACGACGCGGCGGGCAACCGCTCCAACTACAGCGTGACGGGCGCAGGTGGCGGCACGCCGCCTCCGCCTCCGGCTCCGCCGCCCCCGCCTCCGCCTCCCCCGCCTCCCCCGCCTCCCCCGCCGCCGCCGCCGCCGCCTCCCCATCCCCCTCCCCCGCCGCCCGGAGGTGGGTTAACAGCCGTTGCGGACACGGGAACCGGGCAGCGCTGCCAAGCCAGGGATTTCAACGTCACCGCAAATGATACGGACACAAACGGCAATTACCCGCTGGCAGTGATCTTCGTGAGTGGCGACTCCGGCTTTTCGATCCTGTCCCCGAGCACGATCCGCTACACAAACGGCGGGCAGGTCGGAACGTTTGCCACCACTTACACCGTGCAGAATGCCGCGGGCGCGACCGCAACTGCGACGCTCACCGTCGATGTGCCAAGGGATATTTGCCAATGACGCGCACTAACGCGAGCGAGGCATCGCTCATCCGCGTTATTCGCCCGCTTTCTGCGGTGCTGCTCCTCATCCTGGCTGCAAGCGGAGCCCAGACTAACGCGCAGACGGCAAGCAACGCGCCGCCTCTTCCCCAGACGGTCCTGCCGGACGGGGTCGGCATCGACCTGTTAAACGGAGGACGCGTCGGCGCCGACAGCGCTATCTCGATCGGCGCCCCAGACGCCCCGACGCTGGAAGTCAGCGATGGCAGCGCGGGTCTCGGCGGCACCCCGAATCGAGCCTTCCATCGCATGCGGGGCAGCTATCCGTCTTTTTACGACGAATTCTACCTTGCGGGCCGGATCGAAACGAACCGCTCAATGGGCGCCCGGCTGACCGATGGTTCGTTGGCATCAAATCAGAACGGCTACGCCCTCTATGACAGATCCGGTGCGAAATGGAATTTCACGCCCACCACTTACCTTGGCTACGCGAACACCGATTACCCCGACTACTATTTAAACTCGATTACCCGCGCTGATGGTGAGGTACTGAAGTATAATTACTCGTCGCCCCCAAACGACGGCAATTTGACGGGGGTCCTACGGTCGATCGTCAGCAGCGCCGGCTATCAGATGCAGTTTGAGTGGAGCGGCAGCGGCACGAGCGCCGCCCTCGCCAGGATTGTCCTCCTCAATCGCCGCTATCAATATTGCGATCCGCTGACAGCGAGCTGTCCGTCAAACGGCACCGCCTGGCCTTCGATCAGCTGGGGCTCCGACGCTTCCGGCAAGACCGCGACCACCTCTAGCCTGCGGAGCGTCTTTTCCGGTTGGTCCGTGCGCGGCCCGCAGGTCGGTTCCGTGAATGGCCAGGCCATCTACGAATGGTCGTCCCAGGTCCGGAGCGGCACAGGCATCACCAGGACATATACGAGCCGAGCGCCATTTGCTCCTCAACAGCCCTCCGGTCTCGAAGGCGGCGTCTACGGCGGGCCGCCCTGTTACGAGGCGGCGAAGATCTGGAGGGTGCAGACGCCGACGAGCGTCTGGAACTACAGCCACACGACCACCACCATCTCGGTAATGGATGGGCAGGGGAGAATACAGACATCTTGCCTGAGCGATGCCGTCACCAGGATAGCACCGGATTTGACGCAGACGGTGAGGAACGCCAGCACAATCACCGATGAACTGGCGCGGAATACGATATACGAATTCCGTGCGCCGTACGGGGAGACGGCAACCCCGGGACAGGACGTCAGGACGGTGAGGACCGTCACCTACCCGCAAGGAAACAAGGCGACCTACGTCTATGACGACGTCGTGTGGACCGGCCGCGTCAATCTCCAAAGCATTACGGTGGCCCCCAAACCGAACACGGCGGAACCGGCACTATCCTGGACACGCAGCTATCCGGCCAGCTGCACCGGGCCGGAGTCGACCTTCTGCAACAAACCGGCCTACGAGGTGGACCCTAAGGGGAACCGAACGGACTACACCTACGACCCTGTGCATGGCGGCGTGCTCACCAAGACCCTACCGCCTGACCCCGCTGGGATACGCCCGCAGATACGTTACACCTACCAGCAGCTCTCGGCGAAGGTTCTCAACCCCACAGGTCAGCTGGTAAATGAAACCTCCATCTGGAAACTAGTGTCGACTTCTACCTGCCGCACTCAGGCGATCTGCGCCGGCACGGCGGATGAAGTAGTCACCAGCTACACCTATGACGACAACCTGCTCGTGGCGACCGAGACTGTGCGCGCGGGCGATAATTCAATAAGCGCTACGACGACAGAGGCACACGATGCGGTCGGGAACCTCGTCACGATCGACGGGCCGCTCCCCGGCCCAGGCGACACGACACGCTACGTCTACGATGGCCTTCGGCGACTCGTAGCGACGGTGGGACCGGACCCCGACGGCGCCGGACCGCTCCCTGTCGCAGCGATCCGTATGACCTACAACGCAGACAACCAGCCGACGCTTGCCGAGACCGGCCACGCGGTCGATCAGTCCGATGCGGCCCTCGCGGAGATGATGGTGGACCGGCAGATCTCTACGACCTACGATTCTGAAGGGCGCAAGGCGACTGAAACCCTCATTGCGGGCGGAGCGGCCCAATCGCTCACCCAGTTCAGCTATGATCCCGTCGGGCGGCTGCAATGCACAGCGGTGCGGATGAACCCTACGGCTTACGGGTCGCTGCCGGCCTCCGCGTGCGCGGTCGGGGCGCAGGGTGCATACGGCCCGGACCGTATCACTCGGAATGTCTACGACGCCGCCGGCCAGCTGACGACGGTGCAAAGAGCCTACGCTACGTCGCTTCAACAGAATTATGCGAGCTACGGCTACAGCCTGAACGGAAAGCAGACCAGCGTCACCGATGCTAACGGCAACTTGGCCGCTATGGGTTATGATGGCCTAGACCGGCAGACAAGCTGGACGTTCCCTTCCGCCACCACCGCGGGCCAAGTGAACGCTGCCGACTACGAGCAATATGGCTTCGACCTCAACGGCAACCGCGCGTCGCTAAGAAAGCGAGACGGGACGACGATCAGCTATGCGTACGACGGCCTCGACCGGATGACGCAGAAGAACGTGCCCACCTCCGCCACGGGCGCGGCCAGCTACAGCGTGTTCTACGGCTATGATCTGCGTGGACTGCAGACCTTTGCGCGGTTCGGCTCGAACATTGGCCCGGGGGTGATCAACGGGTACGACACGCTGGGTCGATTGGTCTCCTCCGCGACAACGATGGACGGCACGGCGCGAACGATCGGTTCCCAGTATGACGCGGTGGGGAACCGAACGCAGCTGTTGGGGGATGGCGGCTACTGGGGCTATGCAGCGTCGTTCAGCTACGATGCCGCCGACCGCATGACCGCGTACTTGGGGGTGGTGTCGATCGGCTACGATGCGCAGGGGCGGCGCTCCAGTCTCAGCATGGGCCCGGGCTACACCACCTCGACCGCGAGCTACGGCTATGACGGGGCGGGCCGCGTCGCCAGCGTGACGCACGACCTTGCCGGCACCGGCGGCGACCAGAGTCTGACCTTCAGCTACAGCCCCGCCAGCCAGATCGTCAGCCGGGCCAGCTCGAACGACGCCTACGCGTCCAACAGCGCCTACAACGTCAGCCGCGCTTACAGCGTCAACGGGCTTAACCAGTATACCGCTGCCGGGCCCTCGGCATTCACGTACGACGCGAACGGCAATCTCACCTCGGATGCGGCCACGAGCTACGTCTACGACGCTGAGAATCGGCTAGTGTCGGCGTCGGGGGCGAAGAGCGCGAGCCTCGGGTACGACCCCCTGGGGCGCTTGTGGCAAGTGTCGGGGCCGAACGGCGCCACCCGGTTCCTGTACGACGGCGACCGCCTGATCTTGGAATATGACGGCATCGGCAATCCGCTGCGCTCTTACGTCCACGGTCCCGCAGCCGACGACGTGCTCGAATGGTATGAGGCGTCCGCGGGATGGACACGCCGTCACCTTCACACGGATCACCAGGGCTCGATCATCTCGGTGGCCGACGACAACGGCAATCTCATTGCGATCAACGGCTACGACGCGTGGGGAATACCCAACTCGACGAACCTGGGCCGGTTCGGCTATACTGGCCAGGCGTGGCTCCCCGAGCTTGGCATGTGGTACTACAAGGCGAGAATCTACTCGCCGACCCTCGGGCGTTTCCTCCAGACGGACCCGGTGGGATACAAGGATCAGGTCAACCTGTATGCGTACGTCGGCAATGATCCAGTCGGTCACAACGACCCGTCCGGGGAGGACGCATACTTGGTGGCGAGGCGCTTGAGCTCCTCTCTGGGGAGCCTCGGCATCGGCCACTCGTTTGTGGTTTCCAATGCCCGATACCTGGGTGACCCGCACGCAACTATCCACTCTTTTGGTCCAATGTCGAACAACCACACCGGCGATATATCGGACCCACGGCGAGCGTCTTCAGGGGCAGCATATACGAGCCGTGACGACCGCGCCGCGTGGGAACGCCTCAGAAAGGGCTCGAACTCGAACGTCGTAAGGATCAAGGCACCCGATGCGGTTGTTGACGCAGTCGCTCACGCAGTGCGGGAAGATCGGCCATATTCCTATGTGCCGAGCGCGGCCGACCACTCTCTCGGTCCGGAAGGCGAATGGAGGTCAACGCCCGCGGATAACAGCAACTCTGCCGCTTTTGGCGTTGCAGATAAAGCCAATGCCATAGAAGGTGCAGGCCCCGTCGATCGAGGAAAATTCACACTGATCCTTCCGGGAGCCGATGCATCTCAGAAAATTTCCTTTCGCTGTACGAAGGAACTGAGGGCCAACCATGGCTGCTAAGTCCGTCAGCCTTATCGTTGCCGGCACTTTGGGCGTTTACGCCTGTTTATGCCTTTTCGCGGCTCCATGGATCGGTCGGTCCCGGCCTGAGGTCGCCCGCTTTCTACGCCCTCCGCTGTTTAATTTCGATCACTCGTATGGCTCCGGAAGCGTTCTGGGGATTCCTGTCGGACTGACGAAAGCTGCGGTAGTCGAGACTGTGACCCGCCAGAAGATGCAGATTGATCCCGCCTGCTGGGGCGATAATCGGGCGGGAGGCATTGCATTGTACTCCGCCGCGGACGCACGCGACCATCTGCTTAAAGAGGACGACTGGTGCTTCACGCGCGGGAGAACATCCGTTCGGATGATTTTTAGCGGCAATCAGCTTAGGACGGTCATCGTGCGCTACGTCACAACCGAGCTCGCCACGTAGCTCCATGCTTTACCCATGCGACACACGTCCCCCTTGGCCCGAGCCGCGCTAGCTCGGCCTTGGGCCGCCTGAGGTCGCGGATCTTCGCGGCCGTGCGGAGATTATCGGTTCGGGCGGGTGCCTGTACCTCAACCTCGCGGCCGTCGGCTAGATGGGCTGTTCGTCGGCAAGCGTGACGATGCCACAGGGCTCGGAATTCCTTTTAACCGGCCTTACCCTTCGGATAGCCATGAACAAAGAGGCGCGGCTTAAAGGCCCAAGTTTTGCATTTAGCTGTTGCTGAATCAGGCTGAAACTGGCGCTGTACGACGCCTCGCGCACTCCCGTTCCGTGCACAAAGACAAACGTTTTCATCGCAGCCTCGTCTCGATTGTACAGCGACTCAGGTTTGCGTGGTTCTTCTTCGAATGTCTATCAAACGTCTCGCGGGCTGCGATCGCTAAGCGACCGCGTAGGGGCTCCAGAGGGCGTTGTCAGACCAAGTGCACCACCCGCGCCTGTCAGCCGATCACCCTCGGTTCGGTTTGCTTTGGGCGGAGATCAGTGCGCAGACGACTGCCTCCACCGCCACAGGCCGTCGATCTCGGGCGATAAATGGTAATCGCCGCTATGACGACTACGAGGGCAGGGTCATGAGAAAAGCCATTTTGCCCGTATTTTCATCTGGTTAGCCGCGAAGGCCGCGGCAGACAACAATGCCCGCCTGGTGCCGATACCTGCCGCCGCGCTACGGGCGAGCCGGAACGGCTGCTCGATTGTCCTGGCACGGCCCCTGACCGCTGCCAGGGCCATCGAGACGCCGAGGTTGAACAGCAGCCGGTCGAGAACCTCGCGCGCCGCCGGAGCCCGCGTTCGCTCCCGCTCGGCACGAAAGAGCGAGATACGGGCGGCGAGGGAACGGCCGAGATCGTGGCTGATCCCCGCCTGGTGCTGGGTGTAGAGCGCGACCGGCGCGTCGACAAAGTCGAAGGCATAGGCCTGCGCGATCCGGAACCAGGCAAGATAATCCGCCGAGATGCGGCTCTCCGGGAAGCCGCCGATCTCCTGGAGCGCGGAGCCCCGGACGAGTACGGTGCTGGTCGGCACAAAATTGCCGCGGGCGAACGCCTCGAGCGCACGTCCCCGGACGGGCGCCACCGCCTTGAACGCGGTCATGCCTGTGCGTGGCGCGCGATCGTCCGGTGCCGTCACGATGTCGACATCGCCGTAGACGAGGCCAATTCCGGGCCGCATCAGCGGCACCTGACGTTCGAGCTTGTGCGGGAGCCAGGCATCGTCGGAATCGATGAAGGCGACATGCTCTCCGGTGGCGTGGCGGAGCGCGAGATTGCGCGCCGCATAGGCGCCTCCATTCGCCTGGCGCAGGATCGCAGCGGTGCCGCGATAGGCTTCGAGGATCGCTGCAGTGCCGTCCGTCGAGCCGTCGTCGACTACGATCAGCTCGACATGGCCGTAGCTCTGGGCGAGGACGCTCTCGATCGCGCGTGCGATCGATCCGGCGCGGTCGAAGACCGGGAGGATGACAGAGACGAGTGGGCCGGTCATTCCCGACGCACCATAAGCGCGCGGGGCCTGAGTCTCCAGCCGCGCCAGGGCCTTCGTTGACCGAGGCGAGGCGGGCAGCCTAACGCCGCGGAATGATCCCCATGGATTCACCCTCGAATGGCCCCGGCGACGACCGCGCGGAGGCTCAGGCCGGCAAGTGCCCGCCTGCGGTATCGGTGCTGATGCCCGTGCGCAACGCCGCACGCTTCCTCGGGGAGGCTTTGGAAAGCCTCGCCTCCCAAACCTTCTGTGACTTCGAGATCGTCGCTGTGGACAATGGCAGCGCCGACGCGACCTTCGACATCCTCGTGGACTGGGCCCGCAGCGAACCGCGCCTTCGTCCGTTGCGTCTCGGCCGCCCGCAGCTGGCCGCGGCCCTGAATTACGCCGCCTCCGTCGCCCGAGCGCCTCTGCTCGCCCGGCTCGACGGAGACGATATCGCCTATCCTGGGCGCCTCGCAGCGCAGCTGGCCGCGATGGAGGCACGGCCCGGCATCGGCCTGCTCGGGTCCGCGGCGGAACTGATCGACGGCGCCGGCCGCCGCCTCGGAGAACTCAGACCGCCGCAACGCCACCGCGATATCTGCGCGCGCCAGCGAACCAGCCCAGCCCTGATCGCATCGTCTACGGTAATGCGCGCGAACGTCTTTCACCGGATCGGCGGCTATCGAACGGGCCTCAACGTTTCCGAGGATTTTGACCTCTACACCCGGATGTCCGAACATTGCGAGCTGGCCAATCTCGATGAGATCCTTATCGGCTACCGGATCCACGGCGAAAGCATCAGCGCGCGGCAGCCGGTGCGGATGGCCCTCGCCTCGGTTTGCGTCACCGCGGCCGCCGAAGCGCGGCGCCGCGGCGTTGCCGAGCCCTTCTCGCGCGGCACGCCCAATCTTAGATTGGCGCTGTCGCTGCTTGGCACCTCCCGCCGGGCGGCGTGGCGACTGGTGCGGCTGCGCAGCGCGTGGAATCTCCTCAGCCGCTGGCTGCTCGGCCTGCCGGTCCCGGCTTTCATCCGCAGGCTCGCGCTGCGCCTAGTCCGGCGGGCTGAGCTGCGCTCGCTTTACCTCGGATGGTTGCTGCGGACGCTCGACCGCGACCGCTTTCTCCAACTTGGGCCCGTCCTGGATCGTTAGCGAAAGCACTTAAACGGACCGGTCTTGGCGGGCACCGCGATCGCGCGCAGCCGTCGATGTGCTGGATCGGCTGCTCCTCAATCTGGCGTGCCGACTGTGTTGACCTGGGCGCGCTCGCGGTCGCTCTGTCGCCAATCGACGTGATCTGGTCTATCGCCGCGCGGTCGGGATCGGGTGATCCAAGGTGTCGGCTTCCTGGCCGCCTCGTCCCGGATCAGATGGAGGTTGGCGTTCGGAGATTGCTGCCATGACCTGTCAACCCCGTGTCTCGGTCGTGATCGAAACCGTCACGACCCGGGCTGAAGGCGCATTGTCCACCCTGGCCCAGGATCTGGGCCGGACACTGGCGGGCTTAAAACGCCAGACCTACCCGTGGGCGCTTATCCAGCCGATCGTCATACTCGATCATTCAATCGATGCAGCCGAGGCCGACGATCTGCGTCATCTGAATCCGGATATCACGTTTGTGATCGCACCGCGTGCCAACAACTATTTCGCGGCCAAGAATGCGGGCGTGGCCGCGTCCACGGGCGAGATCGTCGCCATGCTGGACGGCGACTGCGAACCGTCTGTCGACTGGCTGGAAGTCATGGTCGGTGTCTTCCGCGACGACGGAGTCGATGTTGTCGGCGGCTGCACCCGCTATCCCGGAGGATCGTGGATCGCGCGCGCCTTTTCAGTTTCCTCCTTTGCCGGTGCGACGGCCAAGCCCGATGGAGAAGCGACCGCCTTCAACCTGAACAACGTCGGATTTCGACGAGATGTCGCGGTAAGTTTTCCCTTCGACGAGCGCGTGATGCGCCACGGCGGCTGCTATGTTCAATATGCTCATCTTCGCGCTGCCGGAAAACGGATTGTTTACTGTTCCACGATGCTGATGTCGCATGGCATTGGCGACGTAGGGAATTTCGCATTCATCGAGAAGCACTTCCAGCGAGGGCTCGACGCAATCGGCATCCACTTTCAGGATCATGGCGCGGTGCTACGCGGTACGCCCATTATCCGACGGTTCGGCCTTCTTGGCCTGATAGCTCTCAGCACCCGGCGAACGCTTAACGACTGGCGCGCCATCGTCGCCCAAAGACGCCAGATGGGCTTCGGCTGGATCAGCATCCCGATCCTTGCGGCGATGGCCGTGATGCTTAGGTCGATCGAGCTCGCGGGCTCATTCACGGCCTATTTAAAACGCCGGGAGATCGCGCACCCCGCTCCCCTTCCGCGTGAACATCTCCGGTAGCTATTCTGGCGGGCGCACGGCGGGCAAGGTCGGCCCGTACCAGCTGGAAAATGGAAACCTCCCGACAAGCTTGCGTGCCACCGTACCGCCGCTGTTGCGCAGCGCGCTAAATCCGAGAGGAGCAATGCGCCGCAAGCCGCCGGCATCCTGAACGTATCTTTCGCGCCATTCATCGCTCACGGCGTTGCGCTGAACACTCATGGCGGGTGCCGATGACACGATGCCCGCGACGTCCACGTCGACTCTCTCCGCAATCGAGCGAACCGCAGCCATCGGATCGTCGCAAATTTCTTCATAGGTGAGAGGGAGGGCGCGCAGATCATTCGTGGCGAAAAATATCTTCCACCGCGCCTGCGCCAGCGTCAGCCTCTGTAGCGCGAAGGCGATCGCGGCGCGGTCGTAGAACGGCTCGGTCATGGGCGTTATGGAAGCTCGAAAACTCCGCGTTTGCGTAGCCTTCACCAATGAAATGGCCTGCCCCAGAAGGTCGCGGCGCTCCAGATAGACGAACTGAAGAGCGGGAAGGCGCTCCAGCCAGTCGGTGCCCGCGATGAAATCAAAATGACCGCTAAAGAGCTTAAAGCCATACACGCCGTTAGCGGTGGTCGCAGGCTTCAGGCGATCGTACAGGCCGGACGGTCCGGCGTGGCGCAGTCTTGCGACGGCGGCGGCGTATTTGAAGACTTCATCGGGCCTGCCTAGCACGCCTGTCGATTCAAGGTGATGACACAGCAGGTTACTGCCCGACCGTTCCTCGGTGCAGATCACATACCCTGCTTTCAAGGCAGGTTCCGTTACATCTGTCACCCAAGCCTCTTTGTGGTGGTCGTGAAGGGGGCTTTCCTATGATTGAAACCGGGAGGGATGTCGAGGGTGGTGTCCGATGCGAGCTCGTCTCCGGCGCGCGCGATTCGGCCCTTTGGCGCAGGGGCTGGTCGCTGGATCTGCCACTTGGCGAGTGCGGCCGTGCGGCGTTGCTTGCAGGTCTGCGGTCGGGTGAGGCCGGCGCCCGCGCGGCTCAGGCGATGAAGGCGACCAAAGGCGTTCTGGCCATGATCGTGGTTCCGGGGCCGTGGCTGCTTATCTCGAGCGTTCCTCCAAGCTGGACCATGTGCGCGCGCATGTCGGCCAAGCCGCTCCCCCTTTCCGCCTGGACGGAAGCCGGCCGCGCCTCGAAGCCGGTGCCGTCGTCCGCGATCGTCAGGACGGCCTCCCCGTCCGCGACGTCGAGGGCGACCGCGACCTGGGTCGCGCCGGCATGACGATGGACGTTGGCGAGGGCCTCCTGGAGGACGCGGAAAAGCGGCATGGAGGCGACGACGGGGAGCTCGCCGGCCTCCGGGTCTATCCGGAGCACGACCGCGATTCCGCTCCGCCGCCCGAAACCCTCCGCAAAGATCCGGAGCGCTTCGCCGAAGCCGCGGCTGTCGAGCGCGGGCGGGCGCAGCACGTAGGTCAGCACCCCGATCTCGCGCTTGATCTCCTCGATCGAGGCCCTGGCGTCACGGAGCGCCTCGTCGAGCTCCTTGCCGCGATCGGATTCGTGGGGCGCCGCGAAGATCTCGAGCCGCATCAAGGCGAGATGGGCGGCGGCAAGATGCTGGCCGGTCGCCTTGTGCAGCGTCTCCGCCAGCCGGTGCCTTTGATCGATCAGCGGCCCGTAATGGGTCGCATCGCCGCCCGGCGGCTTGTCGTGAACGATATCGCGGACCATGCCGAGGACGTGCGCCACCGGCCCGTCTCCCTCGATGACCGGTATCAGGGTGGTGGACCAGGACAAGGCGCCGTCGGCCAGGTCGACGGCGCGATCGTAGCTGTGGCTGTCGCGTTTCTCGATGGCGGTGCGAAGATTCGATTCCAGGAACGCGACTCCCGGCAGCGCAAGGCATTCGCGGACAGGCCGGCCTTTCATGTCCTCGATCGGACGTCCGAGCCATTTCTCCAGCGCCTTGTTTCCGTCCTCGACCAGGAATTGCCCTTCGGGCGACACCTGGATGACGAATAATGCGACATCGGGGTGCTGGAACATTCCCCGGTAGAAGGCGCCCGGGTCCACGGCGCGGTTCGGCGTCCCGTCACGATCCATCCACTTTTTCCCCCGGAATTATCGTCGTCGATCCTCGTCGGCTTCGTTCCGGCCGCCTTCCTAGATCGGATCGGCCGCCCATGCCACCGGGCGCTGACCGGCGCGGCCTGCGACGAGGGGGCATTGGGGGCATTTGGGTGGATGGTTTCAACAATTCGTCCTGGGCCGATAGCAGGGCGGAGTCTTGTGAAGCCCCCCTCTCCGCCGATCCTTCATCGCGCGTTCAGTAACAGCGCGCTCTTACGCCATGGCAATTGTCACGCGTGCGATGTGATACTATCAAGCCGGGGCGCAGGGCCGAGCCCGTTTCCACGTCGAGGGCGAATTGGTGAAAGGGCGGCTGGATCCGATGATCGTCAAATTGCGTGGCCTGCCTGTCGCGGCGCTCGCGGCGTCGCTGCTCACGGCCGGTTGCGTCGTCGGTCCCAATTTCAAGACTCCCGCCGCGCCCACCGTGGCCGGCTATACCAATTATCCTCTTCCCGCCGCGACGGCGGCCACCCCCGGCGTCCCCGGCGGCGCGGCGCAACGCTTCGTCAGCGGCGGCGACATTCCCGCCGACTGGTGGACCTTGTTCCATTCGCACGCGCTCAACGCGCTGATCGAGCAGGCGCTCGCCAACAACCCCAACCTCAAGGCGGCGCAGGCAGCCCTGCTCGTCGCCCATGAGAATACGCGCGCGCAGCACGGGGCCTATGCGCCGAAAGTGTCGGCGGGGCTCGCGGTGAGCCGCGAGCGGGATCCGACCGGGGCGCTGGCGCCGGTGCCGAGCAACAACGCCTCCCTGTTCACCCTGGCGACGCCGCAGCTCAGCATCTCCTACGTGCCGGACGTTTTCGGGCTGAACCGGCGCACCGTCGAGGCCGCCGCCGCGCAGGAGCAGGCGAGCCGCTACCAGATGATCGCGACCGACATCACGCTCAGCGCCAATGTCGCCGCCGCCGCGATCCAGGAAGCATCGCTGGAAGACCAGGTCGATGCGACGCGGCAGCTGATCGACATCAACGGCAAGATGCTGGCGATCCTGCGCTACCAGAAGGCGAAGGGCTATGCGGGCGGGATCGATCTCGCCGCGCAGCAATCGCAACTGGCCCAGATGACGGCGACGCTGCCGCCTTTGCTCAAGCAGCTGGACCAGCAGCGCAACCTCCTCGCCGTGCTCGCCGGCCGCTTCCCCAGCGAGGCGCGGGCCGAGAAATTCACGCTGGCGGGCCTGGATCTGCCGCGCGACCTGCCGGTCAGCCTGCCCTCGGTGCTCGTCGCGCAGCGCCCCGACGTGCTCCAGGCCGAGGCCAATCTTCACGCCGCGAGCGCGCAGGTGGGCGTGGCGACCGCCAACAGGCTGCCGAACATCAGCCTGACCGCCAATGCCGGCAGCACGGCGCTGGCGATCGGTCAGATATTCGGTCCCGGCACCGGCTTCTGGAACATCGGCGCGGCCTTGCTGGCGCCGATCTTCGATGGCGGCACGCTGCGGCACCAGCAGCGCGGGGCAAAGGCGGCTTATCAGGAAGCCGCCGAGCAATATCGCGCGACCGTGCTGACCGCATTCCAGAACGTCGCCGACAGCCTGACGGCGCTCGCGCAGGATGCCGACGGCCTGAGGGATTCGGCGGCCGCGGCCGGCGCCGCCAGGGTCACGCTCGAGCTGTCGCAGCGCCAGTACAAAGCGGGCTATGCCAATTATCTGGCGTTGCTCAACGCCGAGCAGGCCTACCAGCAGGCGCGGATCAGCCTCGTCCAGGCCGAGGCCAATCGCTATGCCGACACCGCGGCCCTGTTCCAGGCGCTCGGCGGCGGCTGGTGGCACCGTTCCGACCTCGGAGAGGCCGTGCATGCGCAATAAGAAGGCCGTTCTCGCCGCCGCCGCCGCGGCGCTGCTGCTTGCCGGCTGCTCCTCGCGAAACGACGATTCCTACGATGCGCAGGCGCCGGCCGGCAATGTGAAGCTGACCGACGCCCAGCGGCGCCATATCCGCATCTACACGATCGTCCCGTCGACCTTCAGCCGGACCGTCGTGGCGCCCGGAACGGTCGATTTCGACAACGACCAGGCGACCGCCGTGGTGTCGCCCTTCACCGGACCGGTGACGCGGCTGCTCGTCTCGATCGGCCAGCACGTCGCCAAGGGCCAGCCGCTCGCTTTGGTCCAGTCGGGGGATTATGCCGCGGCGGTCGGCGCTTATCGCAAGGCGCTCGCCGCCGCCGCCAACGCCCGCAAGCTCGCCGCGGTCGACAGGGACCTTGCCGCGCATGACGGCATCTCGCAGCGCGAGGCGGCGCAGGCTCAGGTCGATGCCGCCGGCGCCGCGGCGGACCGCGACGCGGCGCTGCAGGCGCTCACCGCCATGAACGGCGGCGTCCCGGGCGCCCGCATCGCGCGCGACGGCGGCGCCATCATCCGCGCGCCGATCGCCGGCACGATCGTCGACAGGCCGGCCACGCCGGGCCAGCTTCTCCAGGCGGGAACGACTCCGCTCTTCACCGTCGCCAACCTCTCCCGCGTCTGGGTGCTGGCCCAGGTTGCGAGCAGCGACGTCGTGGCGATCGCTCCCCACGATCCCGCCGAGGTCGATGCGGGCGCCGGCATCGGCAGCTTCCACGGCATCGTCGACAACATCTCGGCCTCGGTGGATCCGAACAGCCGCGCGGTGATCGCGCGCATCGTCCTCGCCAATCCGGGCGCCCTGCTGAAGCGGCAAATGTATGTCGACGTCTCGATCAAGTCGGCGCGGGCGATGACCGGCCTGATGGTGCCGGTCTCGGCGGTGCTGCGCGACGACCAGAACCTGCCCTTCGTCTATCTCGCCTTGCCGGACGGCCGCTTCGCGCGCCGCCACGTCACCCTCGGCTATCGCGACGGCGATCGCTACGACGCCACCGAGGGCCTGGCGGCGGGTGACCGGGTCGTCGTCGACGGCGCGATCTTCCTCCAATTCATGCAGAATCAATGAGCGACCACCCGCCCGGGCCGGGCCTGCCGCCACCCCCCGGTTCGTCCTTCATCAACCGGATCGTGGCGACGAGCCTGAAGCAGCGGCTGCTGGTCGGGCTGCTGACGATCCTCCTGATCGGCATCGGCCTGCGGGCGCTGCACCGGCTGCCGGTCGACGCCTATCCCGATCTGTCGCCGCCGATGGTGGAGATCATCACCCAATGGCCCGACCATGCGGCCGAGGAGGTGGAAAGGCTGATCACCGTGCCGGTCGAGATCGGCATGAACGGCATTCCCCATGCCACCATCGTCCGCTCGGTCTCGCTCTACGGTCTGTCCGACGTCGTCATCACGCTCGACCAGGGCACCGACCGGGAGTTCGCGCGCCAGCAGGCGTTCAACCGGATCGGCGACATCAGCCTGCCGACGGGGGTCACGCCGTCGATATCGCCGCTGACCTCGCCCTCCGGCCTCATCTACCGCTACACGCTGCAAAGCCCCGACCGCTCGCCGACCGAGCTCAAGACCTTCGAGGACTGGACGGTCGAGCCGCAGTTCAAGTCGGTCTCCGGAGTCGCCGACGATTCCGGCTTCGGCGGCGGCACGATGCAATATCAGGTGCTGGTCGACCAGGTTCGGCTAGCCGCGGCGGGCCTCTCGATCCAGCAGGTCGAAACCGCGCTCGGCGCCAATAACGGCAATGGCGGCGGCGGCTTCTACTCGGAGGGCGGCAAATTCTATTACGTGCGCGGCGTCGGCCGGATCCAGACGGTCGAGGATATCGGCAATGTCGTGGTCGCGGTCCACGACGGGACGCCGGTCCTCGTCAAGGATATCGGCCGGGTGACGCTCGGCATCGCGCCGAGGCTGGGGGAGTTCGGGATCGGCCGGCAGAACGACGCGGTCGAAGGGGTGGTCATGCTCCGCACCGGCGAGAAGACGCAGGACGTCCTGACCCGCGTCGAGGCCAAGACCCGCGAATTGAACGAGCAGATCCTGCCGAAGGACGTGAAGGTCGTGCCGTTCTACGACCGCACCGATCTCGTCGCGGTGACGACGGCGGTGGTCGAAAACAATTTGCTGCGCGGCATGCTGCTCGTCGTCGTCGTGCTGATCTTCTTCCTCTACGACATCAGGGCGGGGCTGATCGTCGCGGCGACGATTCCGCTCGCCTTGCTGTTCGCCTTCGCCTGCCTCGATCTCCAGCACGCTTCCGCGAACCTGCTCTCGATCGGGGCGATCGACTTCGGCATCCTGGTCGAGGCGGCGGTGGTGATGGTCGAGAACATCTACCGCCAGCTCGCATTGCGCCGCGATTCGGGCGTCAGCGTGGTCGAGATCATCGGCGATGCCGCCGCCGAGGTCGACCGGCCCTTATTCTATGCGGTCGCCGTCATCGTCGTCAGCTTCCTGCCGATCTACGTTCTCACCGGACCGTCGGGAACCCTGTTCAGGCCGATGGCCGACACGATGATTTTCGCCCTGATCGGCTCGCTGATCGTCACCCTGACCCTGCTGCCGGTCCTGTGCTCGTGGCTGATGCGGCGGGGCGTTCGCGAGCGGCGCAATGCGATCTTCGAAATGATCCGTTCGGCTTATGCCAGCGGCCTCGATTTCTGCCTGGCCCGGCCATGGGGAACGACGATCGCCTCGGCGATCCTGTTCATCGCCTCCTTGCTGCTGGTCCCCGCGGTCGGCGCCGAATTCATGCCGCATCTCGACGAAGGGGCGCTCTGGGTGCGCGCCACCATGCCCTACACCATCTCGTTCGACGAATCGGCGAGGATCGTGCCGCAGGTGCGCGCGATATTGAGCTCCTTCCCGGAGGTCACGGTCGTCGGGTCCGAGCATGGCCGGCCCGACGACGGCACCGACGCCACCGGCTTCTTCAACGCCGAATTCTATGTCGGCCTCAAACCCTATTCGCAATGGCACGGCGCCTATCGCGACAAGCCGGCCCTGATCGCCGCGATCAACCGCAAGCTCGAAACTTTCCCGGGCATCGACTTCAACTACACCCAGCCCGCCGAGGATGCGGTCGACGAGGCCGAGACCGGGCTCAAGAGCGCCCTGGCGGTGAAGGTGTTCGGGCCCGACCTCGCCGTCCTTCAGCAGAAGGGCAAGGCGATCAAGCAGGTGCTCGAGCATGTGCGCGGCATTCGCGACGTCACCCTCGTCCAGGAGCTGGGCCAGCCGAGCCTCACGATCAGGATCGATCGGGCCAGGATCGCCCGCTACGGCGTCAACGTCGACGACGTCAACGCGCTGATCCAGGCCGCGATCGGCGGCGACGTCGCGACCCAGGTCGTCCAGCAGGAGAAGCAGTTCGATCTCGTCGTCCGCCTCGACCCGAAATATCGCGAGGATCCGGTCGCGATCGGCAACATCCTGGTCGCCACCCCCGGCGGCCAGCATATCCCGCTGAAGGAGTTCGCGCAGATCGGGGTCACCAACGGCGCCGCCTTCATCTACCGCGAGAATAACAGCCGCTTCATCGGCGTCCAATTCTCGGTCGAGGGCCGCGACCTTGCCGGAGCGGTCCAGGATTCGATCCGCCAGGTCCACGACAAGGTGGCGCTGCCGCAGGGCTACCGGCTCGACTGGGGCGGCGAATATAGCGAATATACCGCGTCGCGCGCGCAGCTGAGCGTGATCGTGCCGCTGACCCTGCTCCTCATCTTCCTGCTGCTGTTCATCCTCTACAAGAATCTGAAATTCCCGTTCATCACCGTCGCGGGTGTGCTGCTGTCGGCGCCGGTCGGGGGCATCCTCGCTCTGTGGATGACCGGCACGGTCTTTTCGGTCTCCTCGGCGATCGGCTTCCTCGCCTTGTTCGGAGTCTCGGTCCAGACCGCGATCGTCTACATCTCCTACGTCAACGAGCTGCGCCTTGCCGGGACGCCGGTGGCGGAAGCGATCCGCGAGGGCGCGATCCTGCGGCTTCGCCCGATCATGATGACCGCCTTGGTCGCTTCGCTGGGCCTGCTGCCCGCGGCGCTGGCGACCGGGGTCGGCACGGACACCCAAAGACCGTTTGCTTTGGTCATCGTCAGCGGCCTGCTCGCGTGCCTGTTGATCAACATCTTCCTGATGCCGGCGCTCTATGCCCTGGTCGCCCGTTCGGACGATCGACTGGAGGTTTGACGCCGCATTCGACGCGGATGGAGTGCAAGCGGCTCCACAGCGTTTGCCGGCCCAGTCCTCCTAGTCGTTGAGCAGGCCAGCCAGCGCCTCCGCGTCGCCGCCGGTCAGAATGTGGAGCGTGGACGGTCCGGCCCGTGCGATCCCTCTCAGGCCCAGGCGTTCGAGCGCGGCGAGGTCGATGCGGTCCGCATCGTCCAGCTCGACGATGAGGCGGGTCGATCGGGCCTCCACCTGCCGAACGTTGCCGGCGGCGAGGCCGCTTCGCAGGCCCGCGGCGAGATCCTCGAGCACATGCGCCGGCCCTTGCCTGGGGCTGCGCAGGCAGGCCCGTATCTCTTCCGCGACGGCGTCGGCGATGGGGCCGAGCACGACCTGCACGTCGCGTTCTCCCAGCCGCAGGATGCCGCGGGCGCCGAGGGCGCGCAGGCGCGGCTCGTCGATCGCGGCGGCATCGGCGAGGATGAGGCGCAGGCGCGTGGTGCAGGCGCCGATCTCGACGAGATTGGCGGCACCGCCGAGCGCCTCGACGAAGGCCGGCGCGCGCGCGCCCTCCCGTGGCGGCGGCGCCGCGCCGGCGGTATCGGCCGCAGCCTCGCGGCCAGGCGTCTTGAGCCCGAATTTGAGGATGCAGAAGCGGAAGGAGAAATAATAGATCGCGAAATAGGCAGCGCCAACCGGCAGCAGGAGGAGGGGCCGCGTCGCCAGCCTGAAGTTCACGACATAATCGACCAGGCCGGCCGAGAAGCCGAAGCCGAGCTTCACGCCGAGCGCGTTCATCACCACCATCGAGAGTCCGGTCAGCACCGCGTGCACCACGTAGAGCAGAGGCGCGAGGAACATGAAGCTGAACTCGATCGGCTCGGTGACGCCGGTGAGGAAAGAGGTCAGCGCCAGCGACGTGAGCATGCCGCCGACCGCCTTCCGCCGTTCGGGCAAGGCGCAGCGATACATGGCGAGGCAGGCGGCGGGGAGGCCGAACATCATCACCGGGAAGAAGCCGGCCATGAAGCCGCCCGCGCTCGGGTCACCGGCGAAGAAGCGATTGAGGTCGCCGGTCTTGCCGTGGAAATCGCCGAGGATGAACCAGGCGATGTTGTTGAGGATATGGTGGAGGCCGGTGACGATCAGCAGCCGGTTGAGCACGCCGTAAAGGAAGAGGCCGATCCAGCCGGCGCCCACCACCCATTTGCTGAGCGTATCGATGCCGGTCTCGAGGAAGGGGAAGCCGAGGCCGAACAGCAAGGCGCCGGCGAGACCGGCAAAGCCCGCCGCGATCGGCACGAAGCGGCGCCCGCCGAAGAAAGCGAGATAATCGGGCAATTTGATCGTCGCATAGCGGTTGTAGAGCCATCCCGCCGTGAGGCCCGAAAGGATGCCGGCAGGGACGCTGAGCTTACGGAGTTCCGTCGTCCGCCACGCCGCGGCGGCGAGATCCTTCGCCGCTTGGCCGGAGAACGCAGCGATCTTATCCGGCGGGACCGTCAACAGGGTCTTGGCGCCTTCGACGGTGACGAGATAGGCGACGACGCCCGCGAGGCCGGCCGCGCCGTGATTTTCGCGGGCGAGGCCGACGGCGACGCCGATCGCGAATAAGAGGCCGAGGTTCGAGAAGATCGCCTCTCCGGCCGCGGCGACGAACTGGATGTCGAGGAGATCGGCCTGGCCGAGGCGCAGAAGGATGCCGGCGATCGGCAGGACCGCGATCGGCAGCATCAGCGCCCTGCCCAAAGGCTGGAGGCGGGTCGCCGAGAGGGCGCTGAGACGGGGCATCATGCGGCTCCCTTCATTTCATCCGAGGCGGCCGCGACGAGCCGGCGGACCTCGGCGGCCGAGGCGCAGGCCAGCGCCTGCCGGGCCAGCGCCTCGCAGGTCTCGCGGCGGAGGCCCCGCACGCTCGCCTTGAGCGCGGGAATGGCGGCAGGCGCCGCCGACAATTCGGCCGCGCCGAGGCCGATAAGGATGGCGGCGGCCGCCGGATCGGAGGCGACGCCGCCGCAAATGCCGAACCAGCGCCCGTATTTGCGGGCGCCTTCCGCGGCATGGCGGATGAGATGGAGCACCGCCGGGTGCAGCGCATCGATCATGGCGGCGGTCGCGGGATTGCCGCGATCGCAGGCCAAGGCATATTGGGTGAGGTCGTTCGTTCCCACGGACAGGAAATCGGCCTCGGCGGCGAGACTTTCCGCCAGCAAGGCCGCCGCCGGCGTCTCGATCATCACGCCGAGCTGCACCGGGTCGCGGCGGCCGACGGCTGCCATCGCCTTGTCCAGCAGCGCGCGGACGGCGCGGAGCTCGTCGCGCTCGATGACCATCGGCACCATGATCCGGCAGGACGCCGCCGGCACGCCGCGCAGGATTGCGCGCAGCTGGGTCTCGAGCAGGTCCGGCCGGGCGAGGGCGAAGCGGATGCCGCGCCGGCCGAGGGCTGGATTTTCCTCCTGCGGGAAGGGGAGGTATGAAACGGGCTTGTCGCCGCCGATGTCGAGCGTCCGCACGATCAATGGCCGGCCGCCGAGCGCCGCCGCGACCGCCGCATAGGTCTCGGCTTGCTCGTCCTCGGAGGGGGCCTCATTGCGGTCGAGGAACAGGAATTCGGTGCG
Source organism: Alphaproteobacteria bacterium (assembly GCA_028293025.1). GTDB lineage: Bacteria > Pseudomonadota > Alphaproteobacteria > Sphingomonadales > Sphingomonadaceae > Allosphingosinicella. The sequence continues at coordinate 10,557 of JAQGLF010000010.1, read as the reverse complement.
CAGCAAGCCGCATCCTTCGGCCCCCGCGGCGACGGCGCCCGCCGCCTCGGCGGCGGAAGAGAGGTTGGCGAAGATCTCGATTCTGGTGCCGTCCGCCATGCGGCATTCTTCCTGCGCGCCGGCAGCCTCGGCGGCGCGGCGCGCCTTCTGTCCGGCGAGGCGCTGCTGCGCGTCGGCGAAGGCCGCTGGATCGGGATCGGTGTCGGCCCGGCCGGCATCGGCGTCGAGAATGACGGTCCGTCCTTCCGTAAGGGCCAAGGCCCGGGGCCCGGCCGCGACCAGCATCGGTATTCCGGCCGCGGCCGCGAGGATCGCGACGTGGGAAGTGGGGCCGCCGCGGGCGGTGACGATTCCGGCGACGGTGGCGCGCAAAGCGAGGAATTGCGACGGCAGCAGTGTGTCGGCGACGAGGATCGCGCCCTCGGGCACGTCGTCGGCGGTGAAGGCCGCCGTTCCGGTCAGGCGCGCCAGCACCTGCCGCTCGACATCCTCCAAGTCGGCGATGCGCTCGATCAGCAGCGGGTCGCCGGTCGCGCGGAGCGACTCCGCCGCGGTGGCGACCGCAGCGCGCCACGCATGGCCGGCGCTTCTGCCGGCGGCGATGTGAATCCGCGCGTCCGCGAGCAGCTGCGGATCCGCCACCAGGGCGCGATGGGCGTCGGCGAGGCCCGCATCCTCGCTCGCTGCGAACGAGGCGGCGACGGAAGTGACCGCCTTCGCCAGGGCCCGCTCCTCCGCCGCGCCGCCGGCGCCGTCGAACGGAACGGTGATCGCCGCGACGCGGAGAAAGGCGACCGGCCCGACGGCGAAGCCGGGCGCCGCGCAAACCCCCTCGAGGATCGACGCTGGGCCAGCGACCGCGGGCGCCGCCGGCACGGGCGCGACGGGGGCCGGCTCGGCTTCGTCCATCCCGGTCTCGATCAGGGTGGCGACCGCCGCGACGGCCGCCGCCGCATCGGCGCCGATGGCCGATAGCAGCGCTTCGTCGCCGCGCTTCAGGCCAAGCGCCATCAAGGCGACCATGCTTCGACCGTCCGCGCTCCGCCCGTGCGCGGCCAGGGTGACGTCGGCGGCGAAAGGCTTGAGCAGGCTCACGATCCGCGCGGCGGGGCGGGCGTGGATGCCGTGCGCCTGGGGGATGACGAGGCGCCGCTCGATCGCGGCGCCGCTCTGCCTCGGTGCCGCGCCAGTCGCAATACCAGCCGACACGATGCGCATCAGCGGCTCGCCCGCCTCCACCAGCCGACCGATCGCGAGGATCTCGATGCGATAGCCCTCGTTGATGAGGATGATCGGCGTGATCAGGCTCTTCGCCCGGCGCGCCACCGCGTCGAGGTCGAAGCGGATCAACGGCTCGCCGGCCGCGACTTTTTGGCCCGCCACGACGAGCGCCTCGAACCCCACGCCGGCCAGCGCGACCGTCTCGAGCCCGATATGGATCAGGAGCTGCGCGCCATTGGCCAGTTCGAGGGTCACGGCATGGGCTGTCGCCGGCACCGAGGCGACGATTCCCGCCGCGGGCGCGACGATCAGGCCCTCCAGCGGGTCGATGGCGACGCCCTCGCCCATCATTCGTTGCGCGAAGACCGGATCGGGGACTTCGTCGAGCGGCGCCGCCCACCCGCGCAACGGCGCGCCGATCGCCACCACGCTCATCGCGGCGCCTCGAGCTGAACGGCTGCGACCGCCCAGAGCGGATCGGGCCCACGCGCCGTGTAGGTGAAGCACAGATCGTGCGCGCCGCTCAGCGGACGGATGGTCGCACGCAAGGTGGTGACGCCCGGGTTGTGCGCTGCCGGCGCCAGCGGCAGGACCGCGATCGGCTCTCCGGTGCACGTATCGGCTCGCACCTCCATTTCTCCCTCGGCGGTACGCGGCGGCGTGAAGACGATATGGTCGCGATCGTGGCCGATCTGGAAGTTGAAGGGCAGCTGGCCGACGTCGACGGCGATCGAGGCGATTCCGTCCATCGGCGCCTTCTCGTAGATCCAGCACGGATTGACGATGTCGGTCAGGAACACGGCGCGGCGCCCCTGCGCGGGGGCATCGTCCTCCAAAGCGAGGTTTAGCCGGGCGGCGCAGGTCCTCAGCTCCGCGTTGCCGCGCCGCCTGACGCTCGCCGGATCGTAAATGCGGTCGAAACCGCCGGGCAGCGCATGGCCGCCCCGAAATCCGCGCGCCCGGAGTCGCGCAGGTACGACGAACGACAATGGCGCCGTATAGAGAGCGGCGGTGGCGCCCGGCATGGTACCGTCCAGCGTATAGCGCATTTCAGAACCAATCTGGTTCGCAAGCTTGATCGTGACGAGCCCCGATTTCGTATCGAAGCTTTCGGCGGCAATCGGCGCGAACGCTGCGGTGGAGGCGCCGAGGCCGAGCTTCGCGAGCCGGTCGAGCTGGTCCGCCACGCGGTCGGCGAAGTCCAGAAAGTCGCGAGGCGTGGCGGGGGACCAGCCCAGCTCCGCCACCGCCAGCGCGCGGGGAAAGGCCATGAAGGCGGCGCGCGCATCGCCCCGGACATGCTCGGTCCAGAGATTGCCCTGCAGGCCGAGGATGTGGCGCTGCTGATCGACCGTGAGCGTCGCCGGGGCGGGATCGAAGGCATATACGTCGCCGAGGCTGACGACGCTCCCGCGGCCCGGCTGGCCTTCCCCGCCGGGGCTCTGGATATTGTCGAAATAGAGGATCGGCGCCGGCGACAACACCGTGTCGTGCCCGCCCTGTGCCGCCGCGATCGCGCCGCTGATGCCGCGCCACGACATCACCGCGGCGGAGGGTGCGACGCCGCCTTCCAATATCTCGTCCCAGCCGATCAGCCGTCGCCCGTGCGCCGCCAGATGCTCCTCGATCCTCTTGACCAGCCATCCCTGCAGCGCATTCTCGTCCTTGAGGCCGAGCGCGCGGATCTTCGCCTGGACGGCGGGATCGGCCTTCCACTGGTCCTTGACCGCTTCGTCGCCGCCGACATGGATGTAGGTCGACGGGAACAGGGCCATGACCTCGTCGAGCACGTCGTCGAGGAAGCCGATCGTGGGTTCGTCGACATTGTAGAGCCAGGGAAAGATACCCCAGTCCGATTCGATGCCGGGGGGAATCGGCACCCCCATGCCCAGCCGGGGGTAGGCCCGGATCGCCGACAAGGCGTGGCCCGGCATTTCGATTTCGGGGACGATGGTGACGTGCCGCGCGGCGGCGTAGGCGACGATCGCCCGTACTTCGGCCTGGCTGTAGAAACCCCCTTCGCGGGACAAAGGCGGCGCGCCGGGCGCGGAGGCGGGCACGCGCCAGGCGCCGATGGCGGTCAGGCGCGGATATTTGCGGATCTGCAGCCGCCAGCCCTGGTCGTCGACCAGATGCCAGTGGAGCCGGTTGAGCTTGCTCGCCGCCATCCAGTCGATCAGCCGGCGGATGAAGGCCGGCGACTGAAAATGGCGGGCGCTGTCGAGCATCAGGCCGCGCCAGGCGAAGCGCGGCGCGTCTTCGATGGCCGTGGCCGGGATGCGGTTCTCGCCGCCGGCGGTGGCGAGCTGCCAGAGGGTGATGCCGCCGTAGAAGAGGCCAGCATCGTCGCTCGCGGCGATCGTCGTGCCCCGCGGCGTCACGGTGAGGCGGTAGCCCTCGGCGGGAAGACCGGGGATGCGCGCGAAACCGATGGCGCCGCCCCGCTTGCCCGTCCGGATCGCCAGCCGCAGCCCGCGCGTGCGCAGCAGCAGGTCGGCAAGGCGTTGGGCGGCGCGCCTTGCGCCTTGGTCCCCGGGCGCGACGACGATCGCGCCGCCGGACCGCAACTGGAAACTGCCCGCGCCGGCGGCGACGGAAACCGGCCGGGGAAGCACGGCCAAAGCGGGAGGCGGCGCCGGCGCGGCGCCTGGCTGTGCCTTGGCCTTTTCCATCCCTCCGGCCAGCGCCAGCAGCGTCAGGGCGAAAGCCGCCAGCCGGAACATCATTCCTCCTGCCTCTCGGGTCGAAGATGCATAAGGCTGCGGCGCAGGTCCATCACATTCGCGCGGGGACGGGCCGTCGAGCCGCACCCCCCGGCGCGTCCGCTGCGATTACATCCTCACGCGCACGCCCAAATAGAATTGGCGGCCATTGTCGTAGAGCGCCCGGAACCGGTCCTGCGTCCCCGCATATTGGAAGATCTTGTCGTTGGTGAGGTTCACCGCGTCTGCGGTCAGCGAGATATTGTCGGTGACCTTGAAGCTCAACGAGGCGTCGAGCGATTGGGTCTTGCCCTGGTTCAGCGCCGTCGCCCGGTCGATGTCGATGAAGAAGGCCGACCGGTAATTGTAGGAGAGCCGGGCGGACAGCGGCCCGCGCTCGTAATAGCCGGTGAGGTTGAGCGAATGCTTCGAATTGCCCGGGATCGGGGCGCCCCCGAGGTTCGCCTTGGCGTCCGAATAAGTGTAGTTCGCGATCACTCCGAAGCCGGCCCAGAGCGGCCGGGAGACCTGGATTTCGAAACCCTGATTGCGGCCGCCGGGGCCGTTGGAGCGGCGGTTGATGTCGAAGAGGCAGTTGAACAGCACCGGGTTCGCGCCCGCCGCCTTGGTGCAGCGCGAGAGGTTCGGCGTGCTGGTCTCGATCGGGAAAATCTCCTGCCGGGTCGTGTTGACGATGTAGGACTGGATGTCCTTGTAGTAGAGCGCGACGGCGACGATCGTGTCGCGATCCGGATACCATTCGAGCGACATGTCATATTGGTTGGCGCGGAACGGATTGACGTTCGGATCGCCGCCATTGCCGGTGAGCGAACCCGGGTTGAGGCTGACGCGCGGCACGATGTCCGTATAGTCGGCGCGGGCGACGACGCGCGCCGCCGCGAAGCGGAGCACGACCTTCGGCGACAGGTTGAACCGCAGGTTCGCGCTGGGCAGAATGTCGGTATAGGAGCGCTTGACCTCGACCGGCAGATAGACGCCGAACGCATTGTTGTTGACCGTTCCCGGTCCGATCGGCACGCCGAGGATGTTGCCGGTGGAGCGCTGGTCGGCGCGGACGACGCGGACGCCGGCATTGCCGCCCCAATCGTCGCCGCCGAACTTCAGCATCGCATAGCCGCCATAGGTCTTCTCGTTGATCGTGAAATTGTCGGGCGGGCTGATGATCCGGGCGAGCGCATTGGCCGGCTGGTTGAACAGGATCTGTTCCAGCTTGTTGCGATCGACCTGGAAATAGTTGGTGAGCGTGCCCGGCACGGCGATGTTCTGCAGGAAATCGCCCGGCGTCGGCCCGTCGGCGAAATCGGCGGAGGTGCAGGCATGGGTGCCGCAGCCGCTCGGTCCCGCCACGGTCAGGAAGAAGGCCCCGAAGGTGGTGGCGAGGAATTGCGAGATGCGATCGTGATCGGTGAACTTGGCGCCGATCTTGATCGCATGGATCGGGCCGAGCGAGAGCGGCTGCTCGAAATCGAGATAGGCATATTTCTCGCGGTCGGTGTTGGTGATGTGGTGGAGCGACGCGAAATCGAAGGCGAGCGCGTTGGGATTGGTCGGATCGACGCCGGTGAAATGCACCGCCGGAACGCGCCCGGTGAGATCGTAGGTGAAGGCGCCCGGCGCGCCGCCCTCGTAGAAAGGCTGCGCCGTCGTATCGCCATGGGCTTCGGTGTAACCGGCCTTGAAATGGAGGAGCGCCCGGTCGCCGACATGCCATTTCATGTCGAAATCGCCCGACCAGATCTCGGAAAAGGCCTTGCGGTCGATCGCGTCGAACACGACCGCGCGCCCGCCGGGAGTCGAGGTCACCGTGCCCTTGAGGAAGGTGCCGTTGGTCGCGGTCGCATTGGTCAGCGTGCCGCCGCCGCCGAGCGCGTTGGAGGTCCAGGCAAGGTAGTTCTGGTTGTAATTGTCGGCGTTGAACCGAGAGTAGAGGCCGGTGACGTTGACCTCGAAGCGGTCGGACGGCCGCAGCTGGATGCCGATATTGCCGCCGTAGCGGACCCGGTCCTGCTGGAACAAAGCCGAGCCGATCAGCGACGGCACGTCGGCGGTGACTCCGCCCGCGGTGAACGGCTGGTAGCCGAGCACCTCGACGCCGTCGCGCCGGATCTCGCGCCGCTGGTAAGCCGCGCCGATCAGGATGCCGAACGTCTCGCTCGCATTCTTCCAGCTGATCAGGCCCGAAGCCTGCGGGTCGACCTTGCCCGAGCGGTCCGAATAGACGCCTTGGAGCGAAGCCGAGAAGGTGAAATGGGGCAGGTCCAGCGGATCGCGGGTGTGGACGTTGATGAGGCCGCCGACGCCGCCTTCCTCGATGTCCGCCTCCGGGCTCTTGTAGACGTCGAGCTGGCCGACGATCTCCGCGGGCAAAGTGAGGTAGTTGAAGCTGCGGGTGGCCGAAAGCTGCTCGAGGACGAACCAGTCCGCCGTCGCGATGTCATGACCGTTGACCAAAGTGCGCGTGAGGTTCGGCGCGGTGCCGCGAAGCGAGACCTTCTCGCCCTCGCCGAACTCGCGGTTGACGACGATGCCGGGCACGCGCTGGAGGGCTTCGGCGACGTTCTTGTCCGGGAACTTGCCGATATCCTCGGCCGAGACGATGTCGGCAACGACGTCCGAGCGGCGCTTCGCATCGAGCGAATTGCGCTGCGCCGCGCGGATGCCGGTGACCACGATCTCTTCGCCATTGCCCGAAGCCGTCTGGGAGGCATCCGCCGGCGGCGCACCGGCCGCGGGTGCCGGATCCGCCGCGCGGGCGGACGTCGCCGAGGCGGCCAGGGCCAGAGCGACGGCCGAGCCGGTGAGGAATTTCTGGATGGTCATGTCGGGTCCCCTATCGCTGGCATGATTATATCATACCAATTGTGTTACCAATCCCGTGCCAATACACAGACCATCTGCCAGACCAATCGCGCCGTCAAGGGGGATTCTTTCTGAAACGCAACGATCCCGGCAAATTTCGCTGGCCAATGGTATCTGATTGGTCCTATGTCGCGAATGAAACGCCCCTGGATGAAGGACGTAGGGAAAAGATGAGCTTGGCCGAGCAGATCGGACCTTTGAGGGGGCAGGGCCGCGCCCCGCTCTATCAGAAGCTGCAGGAGGTGCTGCGGGACGCGATCGAATCGCGGCTGCTCAAGCCCCAGGACGCGCTGCCGCCGGAGCGCGATCTCGCCACCGACTTCGGTATCTCCCGAATCACCGTCCGTAAGGCGCTCGACGGGCTCGTCGGCGAAGGCCTGCTGACGCGGCGCCAGGGCGCCGGCACCTTCGTCGCCGACCGGGTCGAGAAGCAATTCTCGAAGCTGACCTCGTTCACCGAGGATATGGCGACCCGCGGCCGCGTCGCGCGCAGCCGCTGGCTCGCCCGCAGCGAAGGGCCGGTGACTCCGGACGAATCGCTGACTCTCGGCCTCAGCCCGGGCAGCCGGGTCTATCGCTTCGCGCGCATCCGCTACGCCGACGAGATGCCGATGGCGCTCGAATATTCGACCATTCCGGGCTTCGGCCTCCCCAGCCTCGACGTCGTCGAGGCGTCCCTCTACGCCGCGCTCGACGCCGCCCGGAATCGTCCGGTGCGCGCGCTTCAGCGGTTGCGGGCGGTGCTGTTCGACGCCGAGCAGGCGGCCCTTCTCGACATCGCGCCGGGCGCCCCGGGCCTGTTCATCGAGCGCCGCGGCTTCGCCGAAGACGGCCGAGCGATCGAGATGACGCACAGCTGGTACCGCGGCGACGCCTATGATTTCGTCGCCGAGCTGAACGCGCTGGCATGAAGCCCGGGACGACGCGCATGTTCGCCGAGGCGGGCGAGGCGCCTCGGGTGGTCGCGGCGCAGATTGCCGCCAACCGCATGCTCGTCGAGCGGATCGCCGGAGGGCTGCGGGAGCGGCCGCCGAGCGCGATCCTCACCTGTGCCCGCGGCAGCTCCGACCATGCGGCGACCTTCGCCAAATATCTGATCGAGACCCGCACCGGAACGGTGGTGGCTTCGGGAGCGCCTTCGGTCAGCTCGGTCTATGCCGCGCCCCAGCATCTCGAGAACATGCTCTGCCTCGCCATTTCCCAATCGGGCAAAAGCCCCGATCTGCTGGCGCTGGTCGAGGCGGCAGCCGCGGCCGGGGCGCGGACGCTGGCCCTGGTCAACGCCCTCGACTCGCCTCTCGCCGCGCTCGCCGACGACGTCCTGCCGCTCCGCGCGGGCTGCGAGACCAGCGTCGCGGCGACCAAATCCTATATCGCCTCGCTCGCCGCCATCATCCAGCTGGTCGCGATATGGAGCCGGGATGCGGATCTGATCCGGGCGCTCGAAGCGGCGTCCGCTCAGCTCGAACGGGCTTGGCATCTCGACTGGTCCGCGCTGGTGGACCGCCTTTGCGAGGCCGAGGGACTCTACGTGCTCGGCCGGGGCCTTGGCCTCGGCATCGCGTCGGAAGCGGCGCTCAAGCTCAAGGAAATCACCGGGCTCCATGCCGAAGCGTTCAGCGTCGCCGAGGTCCGTCACGGGCCGATGGCGCTCGCCGGCCGCGATTTCCCATTGCTCATCTTCCGCCAGTCGGACGAAACGAGCGACGGCGTGGAGGCGTTCGCCGCCGAGGCCGCCGCGCGCGGCAGCGACGTCTTCATCGCCGGCGGCACCGCCGGTTCGGCGATTCCGCTGCCGTCGGTCGCCGCCCATCCTGCGATCGAGCCGATGCTGCAGATAATGAGCTTCTACCGCGCGGCGAACGCTTTGTCGCTGCGCCGGGGCCTGGATCCCGACGTGCCGCCGCGGCTCGTCAAGGTTACCGAGACGATCTGATGCGGACGGCGCTGGTCAACGGCCGCGTGCTGCTCGACGACGGCATCGTCGAGGGGCGGGCCGTGCTCGTCGAGGACGGCCGCATCGCCGCCATCGTCGCGCCCGGCGACATCCCCGCCGCCTTCGATCGCCACGATCTCGACGGGCAATTGCTGGCGCCGGGCTTCATCGACACGCAGGTCAATGGCGGCGGCGGCGCCCTGTTCAACGAAGCGCCATCGGTCGAGGCGATCGCGACGATCGGCGCGGCGCACCGGCGCTTCGGCACGACCGGCTTCCTGCCCACCCTGATCAGCGACGACGTCAAGGTCATGGCCGAAGCGGTCGACGCGGTCGAGCGGGCGATCGCTTCAGGGGTGCCGGGCGTCCTCGGCATCCACATCGAAGGGCCGTTCCTCAACCCGCAACGCCGCGGCATTCACGATGCCGGCAAGATCCGGCCGCTCGACGAAGCCGGCTTCGCCACTTTGACCGGCCTCAGATCGGGACGGACTTTGGTCACCCTCGCGCCCGAGAAGACCAAGGCCGGCACCGTCCGGCGGCTGGTGGAAGCCGGCGTCATCGTTTCGGCCGGCCATACCAACGGCACCTATGAGGATGCGTTGCGGGCGCTGGGCGAAGGGATGACCGGCTTCACCCATTTGTTCAACGCCATGTCGCCGCTGACGGTGCGGGAGCCGGGGATCGTCGGCGCCGCGCTCGACAACGACACCGCCTGGTGCGGCATCATCGTCGACGGGCGGCACGTGGCGCCGGCGACGCTTCGAGTCGCGCTTCGCTGCCGGCCGCACGACCGCCTGATGCTGGTTACCGACGCGATGCCGACGGTGGGACAGCCGGAAAAGTCGTTCCGCCTGCAGGGACGGACGATCAGCGTCCGCGACGGCGTCTGCGTCGACGACAGCGGCACCCTCGCCGGCTCGGACCTGGACATGGCGACCGCCGTCCGCAACGCGACGGAGATGCTCGGCCTTCCCCTCGAAACCGCTTTGGCCATGGCCAGCCGGACGCCGGCAGCGTTCCTCGGCCTCGATCGCCGGCTCGGGCGCATCGCCGAGGGCTACGACGCCGACCTGGTCGCCCTGGACGAAGGCATGCAGGTAGCCGAGACCTGGATTGCAGGCGTTCCGCTGGCCTCCTGAAGCCGCGGGCACCCGACGCGCCGCCCGGCGATCAACGGATTGTCAGCGCCAATGGAAGCCGGCCTCGTGCCCACCCGCCACTGGCGGGCGGAACTGAAGAAGCCTCTCCGCCGCTCGTGCGCTGCGCTCGTTCCGACCGGCCGCCGCTTTTGATGGAGTCGGATATTTCCAACGCGGCGGATGCACCTTAAGCTCGACCGATGGCGGAGGCGGTGTCGATGCATGTGTCCAAACGGCTGCGCGGGCGGCGCCTGCCTGGCGCGGCGCCGGCCCGGGCCCTGGCGGAATAAAGCCGGTGCGTGCGGAGCTTCGTCACGTCGGCGCGGGGGAGCATTCCGTCATGGTCGTGGACGGCTTCGGCGGCGACCCGGCCGCGATCGTCGGGATCGCGGCTTCGCTCGCGCCCTTTCCACCCAGCGCCAACTATTATCCGGGGCTGCGCCGCGTCGTCCGTCGCGGGGACGGAGCAGCCGACGCCTATGTCGTCGCCACGCTCAAGCAGGCCGCGCCGCTCATCGCCGAGGCTTTCGAGGTCGATACATTCGACCTGCTGGAGGCGAGCTTCTCGATGGTCACGATGCCGCCCGAGGCGCTTTCGTCGCCGCAACGCGTGCCGCATTTCGATTCGACCGATCCCGATTATCTCGCAATTCTTCATTATCTGGGCGGCACGGCG